>JAKONL010000247.1 GCA_022701965.1 Burkholderiaceae bacterium
AGGGCTTCGCCGAGATCACCGCCGGCGTCGGCATCGCCGCCTTCGGCATGGTGGTGGTGCTGACGATGCTGGCGTCGCTGAGCTTCGATCCCAAGCTGACCTGGGACGGCGCCGCCGAAGACCCCGAAGACTCCGACGACCTCGACGACGAAGCCGACGATCCCGCCACCGCCGTCACCGACGCCGTCCCGGCACCCGTTCCACAGATGCCGGCCACCGCGCCCGCAAGGACCCTCCACCGATGACCGACCGCGAACCTCCCGCGCCCCCGCCCGCCGCCCCTTCCGCCGACGACGGCGCACCCGTCGCCGCCGCGCCGCCCGCGCTGTCGCGCCCGCGCGTCGCGCGCCGCCGCGCCTGGCTGCCCTCGCTGATCTGGCTCATCCCGGTGGTGGCGGCGCTGGTGGGCGTCACCCTGGTGGCCAAGGCGCTGTTCGGGCGCGGCCCGGAGATCATGCTGAACTTCCGCACCGCCGAGGGGCTGGAGGCCGGCAAGACGATCGTCAAATACAAGGACGTGCAGATCGGCCTGGTCGAGAGCGTGCGGCTCGCGCGCGACCGCTCGCACGTGCGCGTGCGCGTGCAGCTCAACAAGGACGCCGACGCCTTCACCGCGCAGGACACCGCGTTCTGGGTCGTGCGGCCGCGGCTGGACACCTCGGGCATCTCCGGGCTGGGCACGCTGCTCTCCGGCGCCTACATCGGCGCCGACGCCGGCGTCTCCGAAGAGAGCAGTTCGGAGTTCACCGGGCTCGAATCGCCGCCCACCGTCACGCGCGACGCCTCCGGGCGGCAGTTCATGCTGCGCGCCAACGACATCGGCTCGCTCGACGTCGGCTCGCCGATCTACTACCGCCGCATCAAGGTCGGGCAGGTGGCGGCCTACGAACTCGACCCCGACGGCAAGGGCGTGACGCTGCGCGTCTTCGTCAATTCGCCCTACGAGAAGTTCGTCGGCGCCAACACGCGCTTCTGGCACGCCAGCGGCCTGGACATGCAGCTGAGCGCCAGCGGCCTGACGCTGCGCACGCAGTCGCTCGCGACCATCCTGCTCGGCGGCATCGCCCTGGGCGCGCCGGAGGAGGGCGCCGGTCCGATCGCCTCGGAGAACACCGCCTTCGTGCTGGCCGGCGACGAGGGCGCCGCCATGAAGCGCCCGGACGGCCCGGCGCAGACGGTGCTGTTGTACTTCAACCAGTCGCTGCGCGGGCTCTCGCCCGGGGCGCCGGTGGATTTCCGGGGCGTGGTGATCGGCGAGGTGAAGTCCATCGGCATCGACTTCGACCGCAGTGAACGCGAGTTCCGCATGCCGGTGCTGGTGCAGATCTACCCCGACCGCCTGCGCCGTCCGGTCTCCGGGCAGACCGCCGAACCGCCCGAGACCGAGCAGCAGCGCCGCCAGCGGCTCGAATACCTGATCGGCAAGGGCCTGCGTGCCCAGATGCGAACCGGCAACCTGCTGACCGGGCAGATCTACGTCGCGCTCGACTTCTTCCCGAAGGCGCCCCGGGCCAGCGTCGACCTGACGAAGCAGCCCTACCAGCTGCCGACCATGCCCAACAGTCTCGACGAGCTGCAGTCGCAGGTGCAGGAGATCGCGACCAAGATCAACAAGGTGCCGTTCGAGGAGATCTCGAAGGACGTGCGCACCGCGCTCGGCACGCTCGACAAGACCCTGAAGGGCGCCGAACAGCTCACCCGCACGCTCAACAACGACGTCTCGCCCGAGATCACCGCCGCCATGAAGGACGCGCGCAAGACCATCGGCAGCGCCGAGCGGGCGCTGGCCGAGGACTCGCCGCTGCAGAACGACATGCGCCAGACCCTGCAGGAGCTGACCCGCGCGGCCGGCTCGGTGCGCGTGCTGACCGACTATCTCGAACGCCATCCCGAATCGCTGCTGCGCGGCAAACCGGACGACAAGAAATGAAGCGATTCCTCCAGATGCCCGCGCTTGCGGGGCTCGCGTTCGCCGCGCTGCTGTATGGTTGCGCGAGCCCGCCCGACCGCTATTTCACGCTCGCCGCGCCGGTCCCCGCCGCGGCGACGGCTTCGGTGCGCATGGCGCCGGGCGCGACGCCGATGTTCATCGAGCTCGCGCCGGTCGCGATGCCCGAGCGGCTCGCACGGCCGCAGATGGTGGTGCGCAGAGCCTCGGCCGCCGGCGGCGCGAGCGCCGAGGTCGAGCTGCTCGAACAGCACCGCTGGGCGTCGTCGTTCGAGAGCGAGATGCGCGACGCGCTGTCCACGGGCATCGCCGCGCGCCTGGGCGCCGTCGACCTGACCAAGGGCGGCCGGCAGCCGGCCCAGCCCGCCTGGCGCATCGCGGTCCAGCTGCAGAATTTCGACGCGGTCGAGAACAGCCGCGTCGACACGACGTTCAGCTGGACCGCCCGACGTGCCGACGGCGAGCGCAGCGCGACCTGCCAATGGACCGGCACCGAGCCGGTCGGCGGCGGCATCGATGCGCTGGCCCAGGGCGCTCAGCGCGTGACGGCGCGGGCGGCCGAGGCGATCGCGGCCCATGTCGGGCGGCTCGCGTCCAGCGGCGCGGCGGCGACCTGCTCCTGACCGACGCGACGGCCGCCCCCGGGTCGACCTGGACCGTCTGGTGCGACGGCAGCGCCGTTCCCAACCCGGGACGCATGGGACTCGGCGCCGTCCTCGTCGCCCCCGACGGCACCCGCCGCACGCTGTCGCGGTCGCCGCAGGAGAGCGGCTGCAACAACGAAGCCGAATTGCGCGCGCTGACGATGGCGCTCGAGGACCTGAAGCGGCGCGGCGCGGTCGATGTCCGCGTCTACAGCGACAGCACCCTCGTGGTGGCGCAGTTCGGCGGCGGCGCGGAGCCCGTGGCGCGACTGACGGAAATGTTCGAGGCGGCGCGGACGCTCGCCAGCGGCTTCGAGCGGTTCCGCATCGACTGGATTCCCCGCTCGCGCAACACCGAGGCCGACGGGCTGGCGCGCGCCGCGCTCGGCCTCGGACCGAAGCTGCGCAAGGAAAAGCACGCGCGGCGCCGGGCCTGAGCCCGAGGCGTCCGGCGCATCTGGAGGTCAGCCGGCCAGTCCGACGTAGACGTTCTGCACGTCGTCGTTGGCGTCGATCGCCGCCAGGAACGCCTCGACTTCCTCCAGCTCGTCGGCGCCCAGGGTCGCCGGGTCGACCGGATTCTTCGCCTTGTAGCCGAGCTTGGCCGCGATCACGGTGAAGCCGTGCGCGGGGAGGGCGCGGCTCACGATGTCGAGGTCCGTGGGGTCGGTCAGGAACAGCGTGTGGCCGTCTTCGGCGCCGGGCTCGAAGTCCTGGGCGCCGGCCTCTATGGCGGCGATCTCGGGGTCGGCGTCCGGGC
>JAKONL010000278.1 GCA_022701965.1 Burkholderiaceae bacterium
TGGCGCTTGATCCAGACGAAGGTCTTGTCCTCGTCGACCAGCTTCTTGTCGAAGTCCTTCTGCGGCATCTCGAGCAGCTTGGCCACCAGCTTCAGCTTGGCCTGCACGTCGGGGTCGTCTCGCTCGATGTCCTCCGGAATCGCCCAGATGCTGGGTGCGATCACGCTCGAGGCCAGCAACAGGCCATTGCGGTCGAGGATGCGCCCGCGGCTGGCGGGCAATTCGAGCGTCCGCGCGAACCTGACCTCGCCCTGGCGCTGAAAGAAGGCGTTGTCGATCACCTGGACGTACGCGGCACGCGCGGCCAGCACCATGAAACCCATCGCGATGGCCGCGACGATGAACTTGCTGCGCCAGACCGGCGTCTTGCTCGCGAGCAAGGGGCTGGTCGTGTACTGGACGCTGCGGCTGCTGCGACTGTTGCGGGACATCAGCGGACCCTCCTGGCGGACGTGGCTGCGGCGCCCGAGGCCGCCGGTGCCGGCGCGGCGATCGGCGGGATCACCGTGCCGTCCTGGCGCACGTACTGCGTGATGGCGGGCGTGGTGGTGCGCATCCTGAGCTGCTCCTTGGCGAGCTTCTCCACGCGCAGCGGCGTGGCCTGGGCGCGTTTCTCGACCTGCAGGCGGTCGCCGTCGATCTCCAGGCGGCGGGCCTCGGTGTTGACGCGGTCGAGTTCGGTGAACAGCAGGCGCGAGCGGTACTGCGTGTGCACGAGGAACAGCGCCGAGGCGAGCACGGCGAGCAGCAGCAGCACGTTCAGGCGCGTCATCTCAAGCCTCCGTCCGCTCGGCGATGCGCAGGATCGCGCTGCGCGCGCGCGGGTTGCCGGCCACTTCGGCGGCCGACGGGCGGATGCGCCCGAGCGCGCGCAGCTTCATGACCTTCGGCGCCGCGAACGGTGCCCGGCGGTCGTAGACCTCCTTGGAATGCGCGGCGACGAACTGCTTGACGATGCGGTCCTCGAGCGAGTGGAACGCGATCACGGCCAGGCGGCCGCCCGGCTGCAGCACGGCGAGGCTGGCCTCTAGCGCCTGCTGCAGTTCGTCGAGCTCGGCATTGATGAAAATCCGAAGAGCCTGAAAGGTGCGCGTGGCGGGGTTCTGGCCGGGCTCGCGGGTCTTGACCGTGCCAGCCACGAGCTCGGCGAGTTCGGTGGTGGTCGAGACCGGGCCGCGCTCCTGTCGGCGAGCATCAATCGCCTTTGCAATCTGAACAGCAAACCGTTCTTCGCCATAGTCACGGATCACCTCTGCGATCTGCTGGGTTTCGGCCGTCGCCAGCCACTCGGCCACGCTCTCGCCGCGCGTGGTGTCCATGCGCATGTCGAGCGGGCCGTCGAAACGGAAGGAAAACCCGCGGGCGGGATCGTCGATCTGCGGGGAGCTCACGCCCAGGTCCATGAGCAGGCCCGCGACGCTGGCGCGCGGCAGCTGGCCGATGTCGCGAAAGCCCTGGTGGCGGATGGAAAAACGCGCATCGGTGATGCGCGTTGCTTCGGCGACCGCTTCGGCGTCCTTGTCGAACGCGATCAGGCGGCCACCCGGCCCCAGCCTGTCGAGCAGCCGACGCGCGTGCCCCCCACGGCCGAAGGTCGCGTCCACATAGGTGCCCGCAGCCGGCCCGGCACCGTCGGCGAACAGCGCATCGACGGCCTCCTCGAGCAGCACGGTGGTGTGCGAGAGGCCAACGGCTCCGCCATCGTGGACGTGGACGGCGGCCATCAGAAAGCCAGGTCCTGGAAGGATTCGGACGCCATGCCGGCCTGGATCGCCTCGGCCTCCTTGGCGTCGTGGGTGGCCTTGTCCCAGAGTTCGAAATGCGTGCCCATGCCCAGCAGCAGCGTGTCGCGCGCGATATTGGCGGCGCTGCGCAGTTCGGGCGAGACCAGCACGCGGCCGGTGGCATCCATGTCGACATCCATCGCGTTGCCGAGGAAGAGGCGCTTGAGCCATTGGTCCCTCAGCGGCATCGCGGCGATGCGTTCGCGGAACTGTTCCCATGCCGGGCGCGGAAAGATCATCAGGCAGCCGTGCGGATGGCGCGTGATCGTCAGCTGGCTACCCGCCGTGGCGGCGAGCACGTCGCGATACCGGGTCGGCACGGACAGCCTCCCTTTTGCATCCAGACTCAGCGATGAAGCGCCTTGAAACACGACCACGAAACCCCTGTGACGGGAATTGCCGCGCGCCCCGACGAGACACTGTCCGACACCTTTTCCCACTTAACTGCACTTTTTTGCACTGTAGCAGGAAACGATTAGCACACAAACTGAACCGAACGGAATTTTTCTTAATGGAATCAACGACTTAGCGCTGCTTTCGAAAGCACGAAAGCAGCGAATATCGTTGCAAATGAAGCACTTAGGTCACGCAATGAATGTGTTGCGTGAAGCGCCGGGCGTGATAGCCCGGTCAGAGGATGAAACGAGACAAATCTTCGTCCTGGCTTAAAGCTATAAGCCGTTCGTTTACATATGCGCCATCGATGCGGATCGACTGGCCTTCGAGCTTCGCCGCGTCGAAGCTCACTTCGTCGAGAAGGCGCTCCATCACGGTCGACAGGCGGCGCGCGCCGATGTTCTCGGTGCGCTCGTTGACGTCGAAGGCGATGCCCGCGAGCCGCGTGATGCCCTCGGGCGTGAAGTCGAGCGTCACGCCCTCGGTCGCGAGCAGGGCCTGGTACTGCTTGACCAGCGACGCCTGCGTCTGCATCAGGATCGCCTCGAAATCGGCGACCGACAGCGACTGCAGTTCGACCCGGATCGGGAAACGTCCCTGCAGCTCAGGAATCAGGTCGCTCGGCTTGCTGAGATGGAACGCCCCGCTCGCGATGAACAGGATGTGGTCGGTCCGCACGACGCCGTACTTGGTGGTGACGGCCGTGCCCTCGACCAGCGGCAGCAGGTCGCGCTGGACGCCCTGGCGCGAGATGTCGCTGCCCTGTGCCTCGGCGCGCGTCGCCACCTTGTCGATTTCGTCGATGAAGACGATGCCGTTCTGCTCGGCGTTGTGGATGGCCTGCGCCCGGATCTCGTCCTCGTTGACCAGCTTGGCGGCCTCCTCGTCGATCAGGAGCTTGATCGCCTCGCCGATCTTGAGCTTGCGCGTCTTGCGCTTGCCCTGACCCATCTGGCCGAACATCCCGCGCAGCTGCTCGGTCATCTCCTCCATGCCGGCCGGCCCCATGATCTCCAGGGGCGTGCGGTTCTCGGCCAGGTCGATCTCGATGTCCTTGTCGTCGAGCACGTGCTCGCGCAGCTTCTTGCGGAACGCCTGGCGCGTGGCGTTGCCGCCGTCGCCGATCGCCGGCGTCGCAGCCGCCGCACCCTCGGGCATGCGGGCCGGCGGCAGCAGCACGTCGAGGATGCGCTCCTCGGCCGCGTCCTCGGCGCGCAGGCGCACCTTGGTGCTCTCCTTCTCGCGCGTCTGCTTGACGGCGATCTCGGCCAGGTCGCGGATGATCGCGTCGACGTCCTTGCCGACATAGCCGACCTCGGTGAACTTGGTCGCCTCGACCTTGATGAACGGCGCGTCGGCCAGACGGGCCAGCCGGCGTGCGATCTCGGTCTTGCCGACGCCCGTCGGGCCGATCATGAGGATGTTCTTGGGCGTGATCTCCACGCGCAGCTTCTCCTCGACCTGCTGGCGGCGCCAGCGGTTGCGCAGGGCGATGGCCACGGCGCGCTTGGCCTGGGGCTGGCCGACGATGT
>JAKONL010000297.1 GCA_022701965.1 Burkholderiaceae bacterium
TCGCGATCGGTCGGCACGATGACGGTGGCGTCGCGGCCTTCGGGATCGATCACGGCGATGCTGGTGAAGTCGGAGAAGGCCGTGCCGGTGGCGTAGTACTTGCGGCCGTTGAGCAGTAGCCGGCCGTCGCGCCGCTCCAGCGCGGTGGTCACGGTGCCGGACTTCGACGTGCCGAGCTCGGTGAAGGCGCCGCCGAACAGGGCGCCGTCGAGTACGCGCCGCAGCTGCCGGTCGTTGTGCGGATCGCCCGGCACAGAGGTCCAGAGCTCGATGGCGTTGTAGTGCGTGCGCAGGGCGTGCGCCACGTTCGAGTCCGCGGCCGCAATCGTGGCGACGACCTGCACCAGGTCCTCGATGGAGCCGCCCGGACCACCGCGCTCGACCGGGATGCGCAGCGCGCCGAGGCCGGATGCGCGGAACAGGTCGAAGGCTTCGAAGGGCAGCCTGCGCTCGCGCTCGCGCCGGGCGGCGCCCTCGGCGATCGACGCTGCCAGCGCGGGCAGGCGCTCGAGCAGCATTTTCAGCGAAGGTTCGGACAACCCGGGATCAATGGCATTCATTAATTGCAATTCCGGAAAATGGATGAAGCCGCAATGTAATTGCTGGAAATCATTGGTTTCCGAATAAGCAAAGACGCTGGTCGACGCTTCTCAATTCAACGTCCGCATGCAATGGGACCGAATTAGGAAGATCGAAATGCTGCTAAGCGCGCGAGCCGGACTCCATGAACATCGGTCCTCTTTTTTCTCCCCGACCCGTGTGTCGCGACGACCGATCCCATGCCTCTTTCAATTCCGATCCCTTTTCCCACCTCTGTTCCGAAAACGATCCGGCTCGGCTGGGGACTGTTCCATGGTGCGCTGGCGGCAACGTGCATCGCGGCGCTCACGCCCGGACTGGGTCGGGCGCAGTCACGGGTCGAGGGCGGCACGCTGACCTATGCGGTGCCGCAGGAGCCCACCTCGCTGGTGTCCTTCCTCGACACCAAGACCGACAACCGCGACGTCAGTGCCAAGGTCACGGAAGGACTGCTGCGCTACGACGCCGCATTCCAGCCGCAGCCCCTGCTCGCCACTGCCTGGCGCGTCAGCGCCGACGGCCTGAGATACACCTTCGCATTGCGCGCGGGCGTGAAGTGGCACGACGGGCAAGATTTCACGTCCGAGGACGTGCGCTATTCGGTCCTGACGCAGAAGAAGCAGGGACCGCGCGGGCGCATCACCCTGGCCAACCTGGAACGCGTCGACACGCCCGATCCGCTGACGGCGATATTCGTGCTGTCGCGGCCCGCGCCCTTCCTCATCAAGGCACTCTCCTCGGCGGAACTGCCGATCGTGCCGGCGCATCGCTATGCCGATGTCGATCCGCTCGCCAGTCCCAACATCTCGGCGCCAGTGGGCACCGGTCCCTTCGTCTTCGAGCAATGGGTGCGCGGCAGCCACCTGGTACTGCGCAAGAACCCGAACTACTGGCGCAAGGGCCATCCGCACCTCGACCGGGTCATCGTCAAGTTCGTGCGCGACCGCGCTGCCATCGCCACCACCGTCGAGACCGGCGAGGCGGATGCCGCGCTGGGCGTCGGCCTGGCCGACCTGGAACGCCTGGGCGGCAACCGGCAGCTGAAGATCGACGCCAGCTACGACGCCTTCCTCAACAATGCCTCGTTCCTCGAATTCAACGTCGACAACCCCATCCTTGCCAAGCCCGCGGTGCGCCATGCCATCGCCCGCGCCATCGATCGCGACTTCATCCGCGACACGGTCTACTACCGGCGCGTGGAGCGCGTGGACTCGCCAGTGCCGCGCGTGTTGGCCGACTATTACGACGACAGCACCTTCGCCCATGGTTTCGACATCGCCGCGGCCAACCGGCTGCTCGACGAGGCCGGCCGGCCGCGCCAGGCCAACGGCCAGCGTTTCGCCCTGCGCCTGAGCTTCATTCCGGGCGCGGACTTCAAGCGAACCAGCGACTACCTGCGCGCCGCGCTGTCGCGCGTGGGCATCCGGGTCGAGGTGGTGGATGGCGACCTGCCGACCTTCCTCAGGCGCGTCTATGGCACCCGCGACTTCGACCTCAACCTCAATGGCCTGGGCCGCCTGTTCGACCCGACCGTGGGCGTGCAGCGCATCTACTGGGGCGACGGGGTGCGCAATCCGCTGATCTGGGTCAATGCCTCGCACTACGACAACCCGCGCGTCGACGAGCTGTTCCGCCAGGCCTCGGTGGAGGTCGATCCGGCGAAACGCGCCACGCAGTTCAAGACGATCCAGCAGATCGTCGGGCGTGATCTGCCGGTGCTGCCACTGGTGACCGTGCCTTCGGCGCTGCAGGTGCACAGCGTGCGCGTGCATGGCCTCTACAACAGCGTCGACCTCACGGCCGGCGATCTCTCCGACGCCTGGATCGAGCCGCGCCCATGACCACCCACGACCTCACCCCGTCCCTGCTGGATTCGCTCACCCACGCCAGCGCCCGCGCGCAGGCCCGGGCGCTGGCCGATGGCCGCGTGTCGGCCGTCGAGCTGCTCGAACACGCGCTCGCTCGCATCGAGCGCTTCGCCG
>JAKONL010000300.1 GCA_022701965.1 Burkholderiaceae bacterium
TGCGCTGCGGGACCGCCGCGCTGCGCAGGGTTTAACACCCCGCTCGCCAGGGTTCCGTCGGTCGAAGCCGCCATTTCCGGCGCCGCGCTCGCCAGGCGCAGCAGCCGGGCGAGGGCGCGGTCGTTGATGCCGTGGCGCTGCAGTTCCTCGAACGTCAGGCGGGCGTAGTCGAGCGACGTGCCGTAGCGGCCTGCCGCCTTGCCGAAGATCTCGCAGTAGCGGGCATCGCTCAGCACGCCGGTGAAATTGGGGCTGCGCCGCGACAGCGTGAAGGCCAGCGCGCGCACGCGGCCGCCCGGCGTCTCGCAGTCGAGCCAGCGCGGGTCGTAGACGCCG
Source organism: Burkholderiaceae bacterium (assembly GCA_022701965.1). The sequence goes on from JAKONL010000300.1 coordinate 337, forward strand.
GTCGGCATCTCGCGCAGCCAGAGCCGGCCGAGCGTCTCCAGCCCGGCCGCGGCAGGCACGCGGAACACCATGCCCTGGCAGCTGCCGCCCGACAGCAGGCCGAACACCAGCCCCGGGTTCTGCGTCGTGCCGCGGTTGACGCGGCTCCACATCTTGAGCGCGCGGTGCCAGCCGTGGACGCGTGCGGGCCGGCGCTCGACGGAATCGAAGTCCTGGCGCCAGATCAGCGATCCGTAGCCGAACAGCCAGAGATCGTCGCGTCCGCCCCAGTCCGCGATGGTTCGCTCGAGCATGGGCTGGGGGTCGCGCAGCGGCGGGGGAAGGGCGGCACCGTCACCGGCACCTACAATTTCGCGGATATGGCTCACCCACCCATTATTCCCCGCACCCTTTCAACTCTAACCAATACCTACGGAGATCACCGGATGTCAACCAGCAACGACGAAGACAGTCAACAGCGCTTCGCCCTCGGATTCCTTTTCGCCATCATCGCGCTGGTGGTCTTCACCGTCGTCGGCGTGGCCGTCTACAAGTACGGCATCGCGCGGCAGCCGGCAGAGCCCGTCGCGGCCACCGCGGCCGCCGGCCCCGTGATCATCGTCGGCGGCGTGCCGGTCACGCCGAACGTGCCCGCGGTCACCGTCACGACCGAGACGGTGTCGGTCGTCATTCCCGAAGGCGCGAGCATCAACGTCGCCAATGGCGTGGTGAACTTCTATTTCGCGACCGGCAGCGCCGACCTCGCGCCGGGTGCCGCCGAGGCGCTGGCGACCGTAATCAAGGGCGTCGAAGGCGGCCGCCGCGCCCAGGTGTCCGGCTTCCACGACACCACCGGCGACCCGGCCCTCAACGAGGAACTCGCCAAGCTGCGCGCGCAGACCGTGCGCGACGTGCTGATCGGCCTGGGCGTCGCCGCCGACAAGGTCGACCTGCAGAAGCCGGCGGTGAGCGCCGGCGGCGGCAGCGATGCCCAGGCCCGGCGCGTGGAAGTGAAGCTGCTCGACTGAACACCGCGCCGAGCGTCCTTTCGCGACGACCAGAGCCCGGCGCCGACCGGGCTTTTTTCATGGGTGCTTGTTAACATTCGACTTCAAAGCGACAGGACCCATGACCCCACATCCCACCGTCCGCGACGTCACCGAGCGCATCCGCGAGCGCAGCCGCAAGAGCCGCGGCCTCTACCTGCAACGCCTGGCCGAGATCGCCAAGCGCGACCGGGGCTCCGACCGGATGGGTTGCGCCAACGTCGCCCATGCCGTGGCCGGCATACCGGCGAACGACAAGCTGCGCATCGTCGCCGAGCGCGCGCCCAACATCGGCATCGTCACCGCGTACAACGACATGCTGTCGGCCCACCAGCCGTTCCAGCACTACCCGGACATCATCAAGCACGAGGCGCGGCGCCTCGGCGCCACGGCGCAGGTCGCGGGCGGCGTGCCGGCGATGTGCGACGGCGTCACGCAGGGCACGCCCGGCATGGAACTGAGTCTGTTCAGCCGCGACGTGATCGCGATGGGTACCGCCGTCGCTCTCACGCACGACATGTTCGACGCGGCGCTGATGCTCGGCGTGTGCGACAAGATCGTGCCGGGCCTCCTGATCGGCGCGCTGCATTTCGGCCATCTGCCCACCGTCTTCGTGCCGGCCGGGCCGATGCCCTCGGGCCTGTCGAACAACGACAAGTCGAAGGTGCGCGAGCAGGCGGCCCAGGGCCTGGTCGGCCGCCAGGGCCTGATGGACGCGGAGATGGCGGCCTATCACGCGCCAGGCACCTGCACCTTCTACGGCACGGCCAACAGCAACCAGATGCTGCTCGAGGCGATGGGCCTGCACGTGCCCGGCACGGCGTTCATCCAGCCCGGCGACTCGATGCGCGAGGCGCTCACGCGCGAAGCGGTGCGCACGGTACTCGGCAAGGCGTCCGACGCGGCTTTCCAGTGCCCGCCGATCGGCGAACTGGTCGACGAGCGCGCCATCGTCAACGCCATGTCCGCGCTGCTGGCGACCGGCGGCTCCACCAACCACCTGATCCACTGGGTCGCGGTGGCGCGCGCGGCCGGCATCCTGATCGACTGGAACGATTTCTCCGAGCTGTCGGACGTGGTGCCGCTGCTCACCCGGGTCTATCCGAACGGCAGCGCCGACGTCAACGCGTTCCAGCAGGCCGGCGGCCCGGGCTTCGTGATCGGCGAGCTGGTCGACGCCGGGCTGATGCACGAGGACGTTCTCACCGTGCGTGCCGGCGGCATCCGCGAATTCGCCAACATTCCCGAGCTCGACGGCGAGGCGTCCGCCGAGCACGTGCTGCGCTGGCACGTCGCCGCGCCGTCGAAGGACGACCAGGTGGCGCGCCCGGTGAGCTCGCCCTTCAGCACGAGCGGCGGCCTCAAGCTGCTCAACGGCAATCTCGGGCGCAGCGTGATCAAGGTGTCCTCCGTGCCGGACGACCGCCACGTGGTCGAGGCGCCAGCGCGGGTGTTCGATTCACAGGCCGCGCTGCAGAAGGCCTTCGCGGCCGGCGAGCTCGACCGCGACCTGATCTGCGTGGTTCGCTGGCAGGGCCCGCAGGCCAACGGCATGCCCGAACTGCACAAGCTCACGCCGCCGCTGTCGGTGCTGCAGGGCAAGGGCTTCCGCGTGGCCCTGGTGACCGACGGGCGCATGAGCGGCGCGTCGGGCAAGGTGCCCGCGGCGATCCACGTCTCGCCCGAGGCGGCCGCCGGCGGGCCGCTGGCCAAGGTGCGCGACGGCGACCTGATCCGCCTGGACGCCAACGCCGGCACGCTGGCAGTGCTGATTTCCGACGACGAATGGGCCGCGCGCGAGACCGTGGCGATGCCCGAGGACCAACGTACGGCCGACGGCCACGGCCTGGGCCGTGAGCTGTTCGCCGGCATGCGCAGAAACGCGCTCACCGCTGAAGAAGGAGCCTGCACATGGCTGTGAACGACCCCCGCCTGACCGCCCTCGAGGTGATGCGTGATGCGCCGGTGATCCCGGTGATCGTGCTGAACGACGTCGCCCATGCCGTGCCGCTGGCGCGGGCGCTCGTGGCCGGTGGCATCCGCATGCTGGAAGTCACGTTGCGCACGCCGCAGGCGCTGGCCTGCATGGAAGCCATCGCGCGCGAGGTGCCCGAGGCCGTGACGGGAGCGGGCACGATCCGCACGGTCGCGGATGCCGAGGCTTCGGTTCGCGCGGGCGCGAAGTTCGGCGTCAGCCCGGGCTACACCAGCGCGGTCGGCAAGGCCTGCCGCGAACTCGGCCTGCCCCTGCTGCCGGGCGTGGCGACGGGCAGCGAGATCATGACGGCGCAGGAGGACGGCTATACCGAGCTGAAGTTCTTCCCTGCCGTGCAGGCCGGCGGCCTGCCGATGCTCAAGGCTTGGCAGGGGCCGTTCGGCGACGTGCGCTTCTGCCCGACGGGCGGCATCAACCTGGCCAACGCGCCGGAGTTCCTGGCGCTGTCGAACGTGGCCTGCGTCGGCGGCTCGTGGATCGTGCCGACCGACGCCATCCAGGCCGGCGACTGGGCGCGCATCACGCAGCTCGCGCGCGATGCCACGCAGCTCGCGCGCTGACCCGATGCCCGGACCGCTCGATCCCGGCGCGCTGAAGGTCATCGCGTTCGACGTCTTCGGCACGGTGGTGGACTGGCATTCGGGTATCGCCGCCGAGGTCGAGCGCCGCCTGCCCGGCGTCGACGGCAGTGCCTTCGCGCTGGCATGGCGCGCGGGCTACAAGCCGGCGATGCAGGACGTGATGGCGAAGATGGCCGCGGCGCCCAAGGGCGAGGGCGCCTTCGTCCTGATCGACGACCTGCACCTGCGCATCCTCGACCAGGTGCTGCGCGACTTCGGCGTCATCCATCTCGACGCGCCGGCCAAGCGCGAGCTCAACAAGGCCTGGCACCGCCTGCCGGCCTGGCCGGACGCGGTCGAGGGTCTGACGCGGCTCAAGTCGAGGTACACGATCTGCACGCTGTCGAACGGCAACATCGGACTGCTCGCCGACATGGCGAAGAACGCCGGCCTGCCCTGGGACTGCGTGCTGTCGGCGGAAATCTTCAAGGCGTACAAGCCCGACCCGCGCACCTATCTGGGCGTGGCCTCGGTCTTCGACGTGCCCGCCGAACAGGTGATGCTCGCCGCCGCGCACGAGGACGACCTGGCGGCCGCGCGGGCCTGCGGCCTGCAGACCGCCTACATCGAACGACCCTACGAGCGCGGCCGCAGGTTGCCCAAGGACGTGTCGCCGCAGCCGGGCAACACGCTGCACGCGCGCGACATCAACGTTCTCGCGGACCTGCTGGGCTGCTAGCTGTCGGGCGGGCGTCTCAGCCCAGCGGGATGCTGCTTTCCTTGAGCACCCGCAGCACGAAGTGCGACTGGCTGTGGCGGATGCCGGGGATCTTGTAGAGCTTCTCGCGCAACAGCCGCTCGTAGTCGCGCGTGTCGCGCACCGCGATGCGGATGTAGTAGTCGTAGTCGCCCGAGACCAGGTAGGCCTCCTGGATCTCCGGAATGGTCGCGAGCACGCGGCCGAACTCGTAGAGCGTCTCGTCGCTGTGGCTCTCCAGCGTGAGCTGCACGATCACCGAATCGTGATAGCCGAGCTTTTCCGCATCGAGGTCGACCGTGTAGCGCTTGATGACGCCATGCGCCTCCAGTTTCTTGATGCGGCTCCAGCAGCTCGTGGCCGACAGGCCGACCTCGCCGCCGATGTCCTGCAGCGTGCGGCGCGAGTCGTCGCGCAGGGCCCGCAGGATCGCCATATCGACCTTGTCGAAAGAATCTTCGTCGGCGACTGGCTTCTGGCGACTGGTTTTCATGAGTTGCGGGATTCTGAGCCAAAGAAAGAAGCACTTTCTAGGTGAAAGTCCCAAGAATCGATGAATGCAAACATTTCTCGCACCACCGGTTCCCGCCCTCGACATCGTGCGCCGTCCGGCACCGATGCGCAACGGAGCGAAAGCGCTCCTCGACACACTGGTCGAATGCGGTATTGACACGATCTTCGGCTACCCGGGCGGGGCAGCGCTGCCGCTCTACGACGCGCTGCACGGCGAGCCGCGCCTGCGTCACGTCCTGGTGCGTCACGAACAGGCGGCCATGCACGCGGCCGAGGGCTATGCGCGCAGCACCGGCCGGGTCGGCGTCGTACTGGTCACCTCGGGGCCGGGGGTGGCCAACACCATCACCGGGCTGCTCGACGCGATGAGCGATTCGATCCCGGTGCTGTGCATCAGCGGGCAGGTCGCGACGGCCGGGATCGGCACCGATGCCTTCCAGGAAAGCGACGCGCTGGGCATGTCGCGTCCGGTCACGAAATGGAACCGGCAGGTGCGCGCGGCCGACGACATCCCCGCATTGGTCCGTCGCGCGCTCGGCATCGCGGCGTCCGGGCGGCCCGGCCCGGTGCTGCTCGACGTGCCCAAGGACCTGCAGCTCGCGACGCTCGGCCCGGCGATGCCGCCTTCCGCGACCGCGGCCTCCGAGCGCCACGCGCAGCGCGAGCGGAGGAGCGTTCAGGACCGGCCGCTGCCGCGCGGCATGCTCCAGCGTGCCGCGGACCTGATGTCCACGGCGCGTCGCCCGGTACTCTACGGCGGCGGCGGTCTGGTCAACGCCGGGCCGGCGGCTTGCGCGGCCTTCACGCGGCTGGTGCGGCAGCTCGACGCGCCCTGCACGCTGACGCTGATGGGCCTGGGTGCGTTCCCGGCGTCGGACCCGCGTTTCCTCGGCATGCTGGGCATGCACGGCACGCTCGAGGCCAACCTGGCGATGCACGAGGCCGACCTGGTGATCTGCGTCGGCGCGCGCTTCGACGATCGCGTCACCGGCAAGCTCGACGAGTTCTGCCCGCATGCCCGCAAGATCCATATCGACATCGATCCCGGCAGCATCGACAAGGTGGTGAAGGTCGACGTGCCGATGGTGGGCGACTGCGGCGCGGTGCTCGACGCGCTGCTCGCGATGCCGGAGCTGGACGACCTGGCGCCCGGCCGGCTCGCGCCGTGGTGGGAGCGCGTCGAACGCTGGCGCGCGCAGCGCTGCCTCGACGTCCCGCCGCGCGCCGACGTCATCCTTCCGCAGCAGCTCATGATGGCACTGCAGCGGCGCCTCGACGGCCGCGACGCCATCGTGTCCACCGACGTCGGCCAGCACCAGATGTGGGCCGCGCAGTACCTGCGCTTCGACGCGCCGCGCCGCTGGCTCACGTCGGGCGGTGCGGGCACCATGGGCTACGGGCTGCCCGCGGCGATCGGCGCGCAGATCGCGCATCCCGGTGCGCTGGCCGTATGCGTGAGCGGCGACGCGTCGGTGCTGATGAACATCCAGGAGTTGTCGACCGCGATGCAGCACCGTGCGCCGGTCAAGCTGGTGCTGTCGAACAACGGCTACATGGGCATGGTGCGCCAGTGGCAGGAGCTCAACCATGGCAACCGGCTGAGCCACAGCTGGAACGAGGCGCTGCCCGATTTCGTCGCGCTCGCGAAAGCCTTCGGCTGGGGCGCGCGTCGCGTGTCGGACCCGGCGGAACTCGACGACGCGCTGGCCGAGTGCCTGGCGTACGACGGACCCTTCTTCCTCGACGTGCAGGTGGCGGCGCAGGAGAACTGCTTTCCGATGATGCCCTCGGGGCACGGGCATCACCGGGTAATGCTGGGCAAGGACCGCTGGTACGAGGGCGGCTGAGCCGGTCTGGAGGCCAGCGCCGACCGCGGTCGCCTTTTTCGTGCCGATGCAGCCAATGAAAGGAGGATGAGTACCAAAGTACTGGCTATACACACAGTATAGTTTTGGCATGTACTTTCGTATTCATGCCTTTGCAAATCCGGGTCCGGCGGTCGCGCGATGAGGCGCAGAACCTCGCGGACCCATCGCACGTCCCGCACGCTGGCGGCCGTTCGACGCACCGGCGTCGGACTCCTTCTGGGCCTGGTCGCGGCCATCCAGATCCCGGGTTGCAGCGTCAAGCCCTATACGCCCGTGCCGCCCCCAGCGACCACGACCGTGCCCCGGTCGGCCGGCACGGCGCCCCGCGACGATCGCGCGACCGCGGCCGCCTTCGCGCAGTGCGCACAGCACTTCCCGGGCTACGCGCCGACGGTCGCCTGGCCCGGGCGCCAGCGCGCTCTGTGCTTCGACAGCTTCGCGGTCCTGCATTCGGGCGAGAGCAAGACGCCGGTGTATTCGGTCGAGCGGCTCACGCGCGCGAGCGTCGAGGCGGCCAGGGGCCTGCAGCGCACCGACCGCTTCTATCCCGAGGCGCGCCTGCCTGCGGCCGATCGCGCGCAGCTGGCCGACTACGTGGGCAGCGGCTACGACCGGGGCCACATGGCGCCGGCGGGCGACATGCCCGACGCGGCATCGAAGGCCCAGTCGTTCTCGCTGGCCAACATGGTTCCGCAGGCGCCCGAGCTCAACCAGCGCGCCTGGAACCAGATCGAGCAGGCCACGCGCAAATACGCTGCGCGCGCGTCGGGCGACGTCTACGTCTTCACCGGCCCGTCGTTCGACCAGCGGCCCTCGACCATCGGCGCGGGCGGCGTCTGGGTGCCGAGCCACACCTGGAAGGTGGTCTACAGCCGCGGCGAGCGCAGGGCCTGGGCGTACTGGATGACCAACACGGCCGGGCGGCACGACCTGAAGCCGATCGACTATGCGGAGTTCGAGCGGCGCACCGGGCTGGCGCTGCTCAGGACGGCGTCGCTCGCTCCTGCGCCATGACGACCGGAAGGCACGATGGACCGGAGGTTTCCGTCGTGGTTTGGCGGCGGACCGATGTCGAGGGGCTGGAGCGACTCGAACTGAGCGTCGGCCCCGACGGCATCGAGGCTTTCGGGACCGTGCTGTGCACCGAGGGCGGCGGCCTGCGCCTGGAGCACCGGTGGACGCTCGAAGCCGACTGGACCGTGCGGTCGGTCGCGATCGAGCGATGGAACGACCGTGGCCGGGCGAGTGCGAGACTCGATCGGGTCGGTACGGGATGGGCCGTCGACGGCGTGCGTCGTCCCGATCTCGACGGCGTAGACGAACCCGATCTGTCCGCCACGCCTTTCTGCAACACCTTTCCCATTCGCAAGGTTCCCGGCGCGCCCGGAGATTGCCTGGTCGTCGACATCGCCT
>JAKONL010000305.1 GCA_022701965.1 Burkholderiaceae bacterium
AACGCGACGACGACGACGCTCGCGAGCAGTGCGATGCCCAGCCAGGTCAGCGTGGTGCCGCGGTCCTCCCAGAGCCGGGACGGCACCTGCCCGCCGAGCCAGTCGACGATGCGCCCGAGCATCGCGAACAGCAGGGCCTCGAACACCGACATGGCGGTCGTGAGCAGGGCCAGCGCACCGATGGCGCCGCGCAGGCCGCGCGTGCATGACCAGATGAAGGAAATGAAGCCCGAAGGCGGGGGCACCGGCTCGGCGGCCGGATACGGATGAAGCAATCTCTCGAAGAAGCGGAACAAGACAGGTGATCTCCCAGGCAGGGGAGCGACTGTAACGGCCCGCTCGCGACCTGTTCGCCGTGGGGACGCCGCCCGACCGCCGACGGCTCAGCGACGGACCTGCAGGGCGCCCGGATTGACGATGTTCGTCGGGTTGCCGCGGATGAAGTTCACGACATTGTCGAAAGCCTGGCCGAAATACGACTCGTAGCTCTCCTGCTCGACATAGCCGATGTGCGGCGTGCAGATGCAGTTCTCGAGGCGGAGCAGCGCATGGCCCTGCAACGGCGGCTCGCTCTCGAAGACGTCGATGGCCGCCATGCCCGGCCGGCCACGGTTCAGTGCCGCGAGCAGGGCGTCCGGCTCAACCAGTTCGGCACGCGACGTGTTGACGAAAAGCGCGGTCGGCTTCATGCGCGACAGGTCCTCGAGCGTCACGATGCCGCGCGTTTCCTCGTTCAGGCGCAGATGGACCGTCACCACGTCGGACGCCTGGAAAAACGCTTCACGGCTCGGTGCGACCTGGAAGCCGTCGGAGCGGGCCTGTTCCCGGCTCTGGTCCCGGCCCCAGATCACGACCTGCATGCCGAAGGCCTGACCATAGCGCGCCACCAGCTTGCCGATCCGTCCGTAACCCCAGATGCCGAGCGTCTTACCCTTGAGCACGGAGCCGAGCCCGAAGTTCGGCGGCATCGAAGCGGACTTGAGGCCCGACTGCTGCCAGGCACCGTGCTTGAGATTGCTGATGTACTGCGGCAGCCGCCGCATCGCGGCCATGATCAGGGCCCAGGTCAGCTCGGCCGGCGCCAGCGGCGAGCCGCTGCCTTCGGCGACCGCGACACCGTGCTCGCTGCATGCGGCCACGTCGATGTGGCCAGCAACGCGCCCGGTCTGCGAGATCAGCCTGAGACGTGGCAGCTTCTCGATCAGCTGGCGCGAGATCTGCGTCCTCTCGCGGATCAGCACGATCGCATCGGCATCCTTGAGCCGCACCGAGAGCTGACCCACGCCCTTGACCGTGTTGGTATAGACCTTGGCCGTGTAAGCATCGAGCCTGGAAGCGCAGCGCAGCCTGCGCACTGCGTCCTGGTAGTCGTCGAGAATCACAATGTTCATGGCGTCCCATTGTGCCTCCTGCGACTCGGGCATTCAGGCTGCCGCAGCGGCGGATCAGTGCAGGATGCGCGACCCGGTGACGACGTGAAGGTTCTGGACGGCCTCGAGTGCGGCGAGTCGGTCGAGTTCGGCGCACACGTCGGCCAGTCGGCCGGACAGCACCACCTGCCCAGTCCGGCGTCCGGCACGATGCGCGTCGACCGTCCGAACTACGCGCAGCGGACGTGCGGCGGGCTTGCCGGCCGTCTCCGTCGCAGTGACCGCCGCCCGGCCGTCGCCTTCGTTGGGCGCCGAGGCGCCGCGCGTCGTGCAGGCGGGGCGCACCGCGACGTAGCGCAATCCCGCCGAGCTGTCGGTTGCCCCGGCGTCGCGCCTGGGCATCAACCGGCAGGCAAGCGACTGCAGCGGTGCGAGCAAATCCACGAAAGTAAGCAGAGCGATTCCCATGTGATCTCCAGTTCAGAGGTTGGACACAGGCAGGATTGCATTCACGGAGACCGGGAGAGGGTGATGGCCACTCGCCATACGCCCGCCACCTCCACCGGCCGGTATTGCTTCGACAGCTTCAGTGCACGCGCCGGGCCTACATGAGCATGGTGTTGCGGATCAGACCGACGGCGAGGCCCTCGATCTCGAAAGGCTCGCCCGGCTGGACGACGATGGTGGGGTAGTCGGGATTTTCCGCGTGCAATTCGATGATCTCGTCGGTGCGCTGCAGGCGCTTGACCGTCACTTCCTCGCCGAGCCGGGCCACGACGATCTGTCCGTTGCGTGCGTCCTTGGTGGACTGCACGGCCAGCAGGTCGCCGTCCATGATGCCGATGTCACGCATCGACATGCCGCGCACCTTCAACAGGTAGTCGGGTTGGTGCTGGAACAGCGTGCTTTCCATGTAGTAGGTCTGCTCGACGTGCTCCTGCGCGAGGATCGGCGAGCCCGCAGCCACACGGCCGACCAGCGGCAGCGCGAGCTGGGCCATGCCCGGAAGCGACAGGGAGAACTGGTTGCGCGATTCGTTGAGCGAACGCAGCGCCTCGCCCTTGAGCCGGATGCCGCGGGATGTGCCGCTGACCAGTTCGATGACTCCCTTGCGAGCGAGGGCCTGCAAATGCTCTTCGGCCGCATTGGCAGACTTGAAACCCAGTTCGGCAGCGATCTCCGCTCGCGTCGGGGGTGCACCGGTACGGCCGATGGTGCTGCGGATCAGATCGAGGATCTGCTGTTGGCGGGCGGTAAGCTTGGCGGCGAACTGCATGAGGGAAACTCCTTGCGGTACTGTCTGGACATCCAGTGGCTGTATTTTTAAACAGTTCGTGAGAGTTTGCAAGTGATGAGCGATAAAGATGTACCAGCGCCGCGACGGGTCGTCGTGATCGGCACGGGCGGGACCATTGCCGGACGCGCATCGGACGCCCACGACAACGTCGGCTACAGCGCGGCGGAGGTCGGTATCGCGGAGCTCGTGCACGGACTCGCGCCCGAAGGCGTGACCCTGCTGTGCGAGCAGGTGGCGCAGGTCGACAGCAAGGACATGGATTTCGACATCTGGCAGGCGCTTGCGCTGCGCTGCGCCGAATGGCTCGCGCTTCCCGATATCGACGGCATCGTCGTCACGCACGGCACCGACACGCTGGAGGAGACCGCCTACTTCCTTCACACGGTGCTCGCGCCCGCCAAGCCCGTCGTGCTTGCTTGCGCGATGCGTCCGGCCACGGCACTGGCGCCCGACGGACCGCAGAACATGCGCGACGCGATCTGCATCGCGAGCGGCCGCGCGGACCCGGACGCACGCGGTGTCGTGGTCGTCTGCGCGGGCCGGGTCCACGGCGCGCCGGACGTTCAGAAGGTCCACACCTATCGACTGGACGCGTTCGATTCGGGCGACGTCGGCCCTCTCGGTCACATGGAGGAAGGTCTGCTGCGCCGCGTGCGCGACTGGCCCGAGGGTGATGCCGCCATGGCTGCGGTTAGGCTCGCGCGAGTCGGCGTGCTGGATGTC
>JAKONL010000314.1 GCA_022701965.1 Burkholderiaceae bacterium
CGGCCCTCCCGGAACCGGTAAGACCCTGCTCGCGCGCGCCGTCGCCGGCGAGGCGGGCGTCCCGTTCTTCACGATCTCCGGTTCGGACTTCGTCGAGATGTTCGTCGGTGTCGGTGCGTCGCGTGTGCGCGACCTGTTCGAACAGGCCAAGGCCAACAGTCCCTGCATCATCTTCGTCGACTAGATCGACGCGGTCGGTCGCCAGCGCGGTGCCGGTCTCGGTGGTGGCAACGACGAGCGCGAACAGACACTCAACCAGATGCTGGTCGAGATGGACGGCTTCGAAACCAACTTGGGCGTGATCGTCGTCGCGGCGACGAACCGTCCCGACATCCTCGACGCCGCCCTGCTGCGTCCGGGCCGCTTCGACCGCCAGGTCTACGTGACGCTCCCGGATATCCGCGGCCGCGAACAGATCCTGAACGTGCACATGCGCAAGGTGCCGCTCGGCCAGGACGTGAACCCGAGCGTGATCGCACGTGGCACCCCCGGCATGTCGGGTGCCGACCTGGCCAATCTCTGCAACGAAGCCGCGCTGATGGCCGCCCGTCGCAATGCGCGTGTCGTCGAGATGCAGGACTTCGAGAAGGCCAAGGACAAGATCTTCATGGGCCCCGAGCGCAAGAGCAGGGTGATGCCCGAGGAAGAGCGTCGCAACACGGCGTATCACGAGTCGGGCCACGCGCTGCTCGGCAAGCTGCTGCCCAAGTGCGATCCGGTGCACAAGGTGACGATCATCCCGCGCGGTCGTGCCCTGGGCGTGACCATGAGCCTGCCCGCGCAGGATCGCTACAGCTACGACCGCGAGTACATGCTCAACCAGATCAGCATGCTGTTCGGTGGCCGTATTGCCGAGGAGGTGTTCATGAACCAGATGACCACCGGTGCCAGCAACGACTTCGAACGTGCGACCCAGATCGCCCGCGACATGGTGACGCGCTACGGCATGACCGAGTCGCTCGGCCCGATGGTCTATGCTGAAAACGAAGGTGAAGTTTTCCTGGGGCGTTCGGTCACCAAGACGACCAACATGAGCGAGCAGACCATGGAGAAGGTCGACTCGGAAGTCCGGCGCATCATCGACGAGCAGTACGCGCTGGCGCGTCGTCTCATCGAAGACAACAGCGACAAGATGCATGTGATGGCCAAGGCCCTGCTTGAATGGGAGACCATCGACACGGAGCAGCTTGACGACATCATGGCCAATCGCGCACCGCGTCCGCCCAAGGATTGGACGCCGCGTATCCCGCCATCGAACAGCGGTGGCGGCAGTGGCGGCACGCCGGCGGTCAATACCGATCCGTCGCCTACCGCAGCGTGACCGAAGAGGGAGCCCGTCCGATGGCGGGTTTCGAATCCGAAGATGACGGGGCCATGCGCCCCGTTTTTTCATTGCAGCTGCCACGAATCTGGCACACGACCCGCTTCGCCATCGACCTGGCGAGGCCGCGGGTGATGGGCATCGTCAACGTCACGCCCGACTCGTTCTCCGACGGTGGCATGCACGCATCGGCGAAGAGCGCGCTTCGACACTGCGAGCAATTGCTCGGGGAAGGCGCCGACCTTCTCGACATCGGCGGCGAATCGACACGGCCCGGCAGCCCGGCGGTGTCGCTGGAGGAGGAGCTCGCCCGCGTACTGCCGGTCGTCCGCGAAGCGGTTTCCCTGGGCGTCCCGGTGTCCGTGGATACCTACAAGCCGGAAGTCATGCGTGCCGTGCTCGACCTGGGCGCGGACATCGTCAACGACGTCTGGGCGCTGCGCCGGCCCGGTGCGCAGGATGTCGTGGCCCGGCACGCGACGTGCGGCGTGTGCCTGATGCACATGCACCGCGATCCTCAGACCATGCAGGTCGCGCCGATGGAAGGCGATGTCGTGCCGGCGGTGGCGAACTTCCTTTCGGAAGCTGCCCAGGCGCTGCGCGCCCGAGGTGTCGATGCAGCGCGTATCGCGATCGATCCCGGCATCGGATTCGGCAAGACGGTGGCGCAGAATTTCGCCTTGCTCGCACGGCAGGGCGAACTGGCCGGTCTCGGCCATCCGCTGCTCGCGGGCTGGTCGCGCAAATCGTCGCTGGGCACCGTGACCGGCATCGAGAATGCTGGCGGGCGCATGGTGCCGAGCGTGGCCGCGGCAATGCTGGCGGTCGAACGCGGCGCGCGGATCGTGCGGGTGCACGACGTGCGCGATACCGTCGCGGCCCTCGCCGTCTGGCGCGCCATGCGCCGCGAAACCTCGTGAGTGAGAACAGAAATGGGAGTCTTGATGACGCGACAGTATTTCGGCACCGACGGCATTCGAGGCACGGTCGGCCAGCCGCCGATCACCCCGGACTTCGTGTTGCGCCTCGCGCATGCGGTCGGGCGGGTGCTCAAGCGCTCCGAGGAGCGTCCGACGGTGCTGATCGGCAAGGACACGCGGATCTCCGGCTACATGCTCGAATCGGCGCTGGAATCGGGCTTCAACTCGGCCGGCGTCAACGTCGTCCTGCTCGGGCCGCTGCCGACGCCGGGCGTCGCCTACCTCACGCGGGCGCAGAGGGCGAGCCTGGGCGTGGTCATCAGCGCCAGCCACAACCCGTTTCCCGACAACGGCATCAAGTTCTTCAGCGCGCAGGGCACCAAGCTCGGCGACGAGTGGGAGATCGCGGTCGAGGCCGCGCTGCAGGAGGCGCCGGTGTGGGCCGATTCGGCGCAATTGGGCAAGTCGCGCCGGCTCAACGACGCGGCGGGCCGCTATACGGAATTCTGCAAGAGCACTTTCGCCAACGATCTGAGCCTGCGCGGCATGCGCCTGGTGGTCGACGCGGCGCACGGCGCGGCCTACCAGGTCGCGCCGCAGGTCTTCCACGAACTCGGCGCCGAGGTGAGCAGCATCGGCTGCGCGCCCGACGGCCTGAACATCAACGAGGAGGTCGGCGCCACGCATCCCGCGGCGCTGATCGCGGCGGTGACCGCGCAGGGCGCCGACTACGGCATCGCACTCGACGGCGATGCCGACCGGCTGCAGCTGGTCGACGCGACCGGGCGTCTGTTCAACGGCGACGAACTCCTCTACCTGATGGTGCGCGAGCGCATCGCGCGCGGCGAGACGCCGCACGGGGTGGTCGGCACATTGATGACGAATAAGGCGGTCGAGATGGCCTTGCGCAGCCACGGCATCGAATTCGTGCGGGCCAAGGTCGGAGACCGCTACGTGCTCGAGGAACTGGAGAAGCGCGGCTGGATCCTCGGAGGCGAGGGCTCGGGCCATCTGCTGGCGCTGGATCGCCACACCACCGGCGACGGCATCGTGAGCGCGCTGCAGGTGCTGCAGGCCTGCGTGCGCAGTCGGCAGACGGTGGCGCAGCTGCTGGCGGAGGTCACGCTCTTCCCGCAGACGCTGCTCAACGTGCGGCTCGCCCCCGGGCAGGACTGGCGCGCGAACGAGGCGCTTGCCCGGGAGACGCGGCGTACGGAGGCCGAGCTCGGCGACGGTGGCCGCGTGCTGATCCGCCCGAGCGGCACCGAACCCCTGCTGCGCGTGATGGTCGAGGCCAGGAGCGCCGCGCAGGCGCAGGCGTGCGCACGGCGGCTCGCGG
>JAKONL010000157.1 GCA_022701965.1 Burkholderiaceae bacterium
GAGCGCATCGTCGTGCCGTTCGCGGCCGGCGGCGTGCAGGATATCCTCGCGCGCTCGATCTCGACCGAGCTCGGCACCGCGCTCGGCCAGACCGTGATCGTCGAGAACCGCGCGGGCGCGGGCGGCACCGTGGGAACCGGCTACGTCGCCAAGTCGCCACCCGACGGCAACACCATGGTGCTCGCCGCGGCCAGCCACAACATCGCCGGTACGCTCTACACCAGGCTCGCCTACGACCCGCAGAAGGACTTCGTGCCGATCGCCCACATCGGCACGGCCGACTACGTGCTGATGATCCATGCCGACGTGCCAGCCAAGACCGTGGCCGAATACATCCGCCATGCCAAGGCCAATCCCGGCAAGCTCAACTACGCCACCAGCGGCGTGGGCAGTGCCACGCACCTGTCGATGGCCTACTTCAACGGACTCGCCGGCATCGACGTCGTTCACATCCCGCTCAAGGCCACGGGCGAGGCGATCAACGAAGTGATCTCCGGCCGCGCGCAGGCCGTGATCGCGGCGAGCATCGGCGCGCTGGCCTTCGCCAACGACGCCCGCGTGCGGCTGATCGGCGTGACCTCGACCCAGCGCTCAAAGTACCTGCCTGCCGTGCCCACCATCGCCGAGAGCGGCCTGCCCGGCTACCGCTTCGATTCCTGGTTCGGACTGCTCGGCCCGGCAAGCACGCCGGCCGCATCGGTCACGCGCATCAATGCCGCCGTTGCGACGGTGCTCAAGGACCCGGCCGTGCTGGAACGGCTCGACAAGCAGGGCATCAAGCCGCAGGCGATGAGCAGCGCCGAATTCGGCAGCCTGCTCGCGGTCGACTACAAGCGCATGGCGGAGGTGGTGAAGGCCTCCGGCGCGACGGTGGACTAGAGGCCGGCGCCGCGCGTGCGGCGCTCGAATACGACGCCCGCCAGCACGCACCCTGCCGCCATCGAAAGGAGCCCGCCGAGTCCGCGTGTCGCGTCGATGAAGACCGGCATCGGCGCCACCGCGTCGGCCACCTTCACGGCGGCGATCAGGCCCGTTCCGGCCGCCAGCGGGATCAGCCCGCCGCGCCACGCCGGCCAGCGGCGCGCCAGCACGATCGCGACCGCCAGCGCCGGCAGCCAGGCCGCCAGCACCACGCCGGCGTAGAGCGGACCGAAGCCGACCAGATCCTGGGCCGAGACGAGCGCCCGCAACTGCAGCGGCATCTCCACGCCGAGCCTCGCCAGCGCCTGCAGGTTGAACTGCGTCTGCGCGACCGTCCCCCAGACCGTCGCGAGCAGCCACGCCAGTGCGAAGGCCAGCGCGATCCGTGGCCATTGGCCGCGCGCAGGCTTCAGTGACATCAGGGATTTCAGGGACTTTGTGGAGGTCATGGAAGGGCCCGGCATTTCATACTCGGCCCATGATGCAGCACGTCCAACCGTCGATCGACAAGCCGGAAAATCGTCAGGGGCTTGGCGCGTCGAACGCGACCCGGCGCCAGGTTCTGCATGCCTTCTGTGCGGTTCTTGGTGCCGTCGTCGCAGCGCCGCACGGCCTGGCGCATGCACAAGGACCGGCGCAGGAATCGGCGCAGGTCGTGGCCCCGGAGACCTACAAGGTGGAGACGGTCGTCGCCGGGCTCGACCATCCGTGGGCGCTCGCGTTCCTGCCCGACGGCCGGATGCTGGCGACCGAGCGCGCAGGGCGCCTGCGCATCGTCGAACGCAGCGCCGACGGCCGCTGGATACTGCGGCCCGAACCCGTGGCCGGCGTGCCACCGGTGCTGGCGAAGGGCCAGGCCGGGCTGTTCGACCTGATGCTCGACGCCGGCTTCGCGAACAACGGGCTGCTGTACCTGTCGTTCGCCCATGGCGAGCCGGACGCCAACCACCTGCGCGTGGTGCGCGCCCGCTTCGACGGACGGCGCCTTCAGGACGTCACGCCGATCTTCACCTCGCGCCCGGCCAAGACGCATGCGCAGCATTTCGGTGGCCGCATGGCGCAGCTGCCCGACGGCACGCTCGTCGTGGGCATGGGCGACGGCAACCTGGAGCGCACCGACGCCCAACGGCTGACCACGCACCTGGGCAAGACGATGCGCTTCGGCCGCGACGGCGGCGTGCCGGCCGACAACCCCTTCGTCGGTCGCGCCGATGCGCTGCCCGAGATCTACAGCCTCGGCCACCGCAATCCGCAGGGCATGGTCTTCGTCGCAGCCGACGGCGCGCTCTACGCGCACGAACACGGCTCCAAGGGCGGCGACGAGCTCAACCGCATCGAGCGCGGCGCCAACTACGGCTGGCCGGTGACGACCGGCGGCGTCGACTACACCGGCGCGCGCATCACGCCGTATGCCCGGCGCGAAGGCATCACGGCGCCGCTGGTCGAGTGGACGCCGTCGACCGCACCGGCCGGCATGGCGTACTACGACGGGGCGCTGTTCCCCGCCTGGCGCGGCAGCCTCTTCGTGGCGAACCTCAAGGAGCGCAGCGTGCGCCGCGTGCCGATGCGCGCGGGCGTGCCGGGCCGGCAGGACATCCTGTTCAAGGAGCTCGACGCCCGCCTGCGCGATGTGCGCAGCGGACCCGACGGTGCGCTCTACCTGCTGACCGACGACGAGGACGGCAAGGTGCTGCGCGTCACGCCGCGCTGAACGCTTCTCACAGCGGCATCGCCAGCGACTTCAGCTCGTCGAAGTCGGTGTCGAAACGCCCGCTCGACACGTAGCTCTCCAGATCGAGCCGTTCGACCAGCGCCATGTCGACGCGCCCGATCGCTTCCTCGACCGTCACGCCCGCCGACACCGATGAGGCGACGTTGCACGCCAGCTGCACGACGCGCCCCAGGTCGGGCGCCGTGGCGCCCACCGGCTCCAGCGAATAGCGGATCGCGGCGACCACCTCGCGCGGCAGGCCGAGCCGGTCGGCCCAGATCGCGCTCACCATCGGATGCGTGACGCCGAAGGCCGCTGCCTCCACCAGCGCCATGTCCTGCCCCCAGAGTGCGGGATAGCCCTGCAGCGCGATGCGCGCTTCCTCCGGATGGCTCTGGCACAGGATCAGGTGGCCGACGCCCTGCAGCAGGCCGGCGCAGTACGCCTTCTCGCCGTCGACGTCCGCGCGCGTCGCGATCTGGCGTGCCGACGACGCGCAGATCACCGAGACCATCCAGAACTGACGCAGGTTCACGGCCGGCACCTCGACGAAGGCCGCCATCGCGCCGCTGGCGATCAGCAGCGTCTGCAGCGACGTGATGCCGACCGTGGACACGGCGTCCTCGATCGAGGACAGCGAGCGTCGGCCGCCGAAGAACGACGAATTCGCCAGCCGCAACACGCGCGAACTCAGTACCGGGTCCTGTTCCAGTTCCTCGGTGATGTCGCCGAAGCTCGCGTCCGGCTCGCGTGCGACCGCGAGCACGCGCTCGACCACGCGGGGAACCATCGGCAGCTTGACCCTGCCGGCCATGACGTCCTGTATGAAATCCATGTTGTTCGATCCGTCCGAAGCGCCCTCCCCGCTTTGTAGAGCAAACAGCCGGTTTCTGCCAGATACATTTTGAAATATTTGGTCGAAACGCCACAGCCTGCGCCGGGCATTCCGGCCACGCGACTCAGCGCGCCCGCAGCAGATCGCCCACGTCCAGCAGCACCAGCTCGTTGTCGTCGGCCTGGTTCGGCTCGCGGCTGCTGCTGAAGGGCAGGTTGTTGTCGTTGCCCACCACGATGTGCGTCGCATCGACGACGTCGACGTTCTCGATCGTGAAGAACGGAAAGGCCAGCACGCCGCCGGCGGTCGGTTTCCTCGCGAGGCGCTGCGGGTCCTGGATGTTCAGCAGGTCGACGTAGCCGATCTTGCGCAGTTCGCCGCCGGCGTTCGCGTCGGTCAGCTCGATCTTGTAGACGCGCTTGAACTTCGCCAGGTCGTGGAAGCAGTCGGTGCGCTTCTGGCCTTCGGGACAGGCCTTGTCGGGCGTGCCTTCGCCGTTGTCACGCTCGATGACCAGCCCGGTCGTGCCGTCGATCATGTTGAAGTCGCCGATCGCGTGGTGGTTCGCCTCGAGCACGTACTTCCAGTGGCGCCCGGTCCAGCGACCCGCCCGGACGTCGAACTCGAGCACGCGCAGGTACTGCCTGCCGCCCTCGACGGCCTCGTAGGACTTCGTGGCCTCGTTCCAGAGCGGGCCCTCGAGCAGCGCGTAGAGCCTGCTGCCATCCTTCGACGCGGCCATGCCCTCGAAGCCCTTGGAGCGCTTGACCTCGAACGCCGGCGCCCTGGCGTCCGGCGCGGCGGCCGTCGTCACGGCCGGATGGTCGGGCGAGCGCACGACCTTGCCGTCGACCAGCGTGTCGAAGACTTCCAGCACCTTGCCGCTCGTGTCGGCCCGGATCAGGAACGGGCCGAACTCGTCGCCGACCCAGATCGAGCCGCCGGCGAACTGGAAGCTCTCGGGATCGAAGTCGGCGCCGGTCAGGTAGCGCTCCGTGCTGCCCTCCTCCGCGATCCGGAACGGCACCTTCCGGTCGGGGTCGTGCAGGAACACGGTCTCCAGGCGCTCGAACCTGCCGCTTCGGAAGTCGACCGCGTAGCGGTTCAGGTAGAGCATGAAGTCGGGCGAGTTGGCTTTCGCGCCGGCACCGTTGTCCGTCAGGATCCAGAACGAGCCGTCGGGCATGCGCTTGATGCCCGAGTGCCCCTGCAGCGGCTGGCCCTGGAACGGCAGCGAGAGGCCGGTCGGCCGGCCGGCGGACGTGCCCTCGACGGTGCCGGGCCGGTCGACGCGCCGGGCGGTGGTGAACTTGCCGCTGGTGCGCAGGTCGGCGGGGGCGTCCTCGGGTGCGGCGACGAAGGATCGCGCCGGCAGGACGGCATGGCCGGCGAGCACGGCCGGAAAGGCCTGCTCGGCTTGCGCCGCACCGAAGGCGGCGCAGCCGAGGATGGCGCAGGAAGCGATACGGGAGAAGGTGTGCATTGGACGGCCGCAAGGCAAAGCGCCGACGATGCGCGTCGCCCGTGACACCGCCGTGACGCCTGCCGCTAGCTCAGCCGGACCGAATCCAGCGCCTTCACCCACTCGTCCTGCCCGCACCGCGGGCAGGTATACGCCGCCGCCTCGATGCGCGACACGCGGCCGCAGGCCGTGCAGGCGTGGTCGCCCGGCGCCGCAACCGTGCGGCTGCGGGCCTGGTAGGCCTTCGGCAGCACCGGCAGTCCGGGCTTCACGTCCTCGTCGGCGTAGTAGTAGAAGCTCATGCTGCCGGAGGTCTCGAGGATCGCGATCCTGACCTGGCCGACGTGCTCGATCGACTGCTGGCGCATCTCGCTGATGAACTCGTCCTTGGCGTAGGTCGGCTCGCGCTGTTGCGAGATCACGAACTCGCCGTCCTCGATCACGTAGACCGGGTCGCCCTCGAGCAGGCTCTCGAAGCGTTCGCTGCGCGAGGCCAGCCACGTCACGCCCCGGTAGAACAGCAGGATCGAGACGAACACCAGCATCGCCGGCAGGATCGCGTAGTCCGGGTTGAACATCGGGTCGCCGGCCGCCGACCCGAGGCCGATGATGATCGCCACCTCGAAGATCGACAGCTGGCGCACGCCCTTCTTGCCCGACAGGCGCAGGAACGCCAGGATCAGGCAGAACATGAGCAGCGTCCGCACGACGATCTCGATGGCGAACGAGAGGTCGAGGTCGTTCAGGAAGAGGTCGGCGAGATCGAGGGGCATGGTGCGGAGCATTCACCAGTTCGGGCCGGCATGGCGTTTCGGCCCTGAAGCTCCTGAGGGCACCCGCGACCGGTCAGGACGACGCGGGCCGCCAGCGGCGCGCCAGCCGCGCGCCGAACATCACGACGCCGAGCGCGGCCACCACGCACGCGCTGCCCGCCCATTGCAGCGGCGCGACCCGCTCGCCGAGCAGCAGCATGCCGGCGGCCAGCCCCACCACCGGCACGCCGAGGCTGAACGGCGCGACGCGGTTGGCCGGATGGCGCATCAGCAGCCCGGTCCACAGTCCGTAGGCCGCGACGGTCGCGAACCAGCCCAGATACGCCGCGCCCGCCCAGGCGCCGAGGCTCGCGTGCGTCCATTGCCAGCGCGTCGCGATCGGTTCGAAGAACCACGCCATGGCGGCGAACGGCAGGATCGGCACCAGCGACATCCACACCACGAAGCCGACCGGGTCGTAGCCCGGGCGCGCCTGCTGCGCGCGCCGCACGACGATGTTCGACGCCGCCCACATCGCGGCCGAGGCCAGGTTCAGCCCCAGCCCGAGCAGCGTGATGCCGCCGCCGACCGCGCCACCGCCGCCCGCGATGTTGAGCGCGAAGCAGCCCAGCCCGGACGCGGCGAGCGCCAGCCCCAGGCGCAGCGGCCCGGAGAGGCGTTCGTTCAGGAAGAGCACGCCGAGCAGCGTCGTGAAGAACACCTGCGTCTGCAGGACCACCGAGGCCAGCGCCGCCGTCATGCCGACATCGAGCGCGACGAACAGGAATCCGAACTGCCCGAGCTGCGCCAGGCCCGCGGGCACCAGCCAGCGCCACGACAGCGCCGGCTTGCGGATGAGGAACACCAGCGGCAGCACCGCGAACAGGTAGCGCAACGTACCGAGCTGGAACGGCGTGAACTCGCGCAGCGAGAACTTCATCGCGACGAAGTTCAGCCCCCAGATGACGACGACGCCGAGCGCGGCGAGCAGGTCGGCGCCCATGAGCGGGCTTGGCGGATGCGGAAGGCGGGACGCTGGCGGGGCGGACATCCGGCGATTGTGCGCGGCCGCCGCGTTCAGGGATGCCAGGTGCTGATGAACGACGGCGTGTTCGTCGACGCCGCGCCGGCGAGGCTGTAGGAGAGCTGGTTGGCCGAGCCCATCACGTCCTGCGCCATGGCGGTGAGCTGCTCCTCGGACAGGCGCGACGCCGGCCCCGAGATGCACACCGAGCCCAGCAGCCGCCAGTTGAGCCCGAACACCGGCGCCGACACCGTCGCCACGCCCTTCTCGCGCTCGCCGATCGACAGGTGGTAGCCGCGCGCGCGGATCGTCTCGTAGATCTCGCCGGGCTCTCCCGAGAACGCGAGGATGACGCGCCCGGCCGAGCCGCGATCCAGCGGCAGCGCCTCGCCCATGCGCGCGTGGTGGCGCAGCGGGTGCGGGCCCTCGACCCGCACGAGGCAGGTACGGAAGTCGCCCTCGCGCACGTAGAAGGCGGCGCTCTCGCCGGTCAGCCGGGTCAGGTCGCGCAGCATCGGCTCGACCACGTTCTGCATGTCGAAGGCCGACTGGTAGCGCGCGCCGAGCCAGCCCGACGCCGGGCCGAGCCGCCAGGCGCCGTCCTCGCGCTGCACCATGTAGCCGTGCATCGCCAGCGTGCGCGCGATGCGCAGCACGGTGGTCTTGTGCAGGCCGCAGCGCCGGCTCAGCTCGGCCAGGCTCAGCTGCGCCTCGCCGAGCGCGAAAGCCTCCAGCAGCTCCATCGCGCGGGCCACCGCGGTCACGCTGCCGGTGCTGGGTTCGATGTCCACCGGGCGGTCGTCCCGGCCCTCGGGTTTGCCCTTGGAGGCGTTTCGCATATTGGTCCGTATTTCGACAGTCGAAACAGTATTGTACGGATTGAAACGCGTACCTAAAGTCCGGCCACGGCTGCAGCGACAGCCACCACCCGCACCGGAGACACGCATGACCGTCCGCTTCCCTCTCGGCCGCCGCGCCGCACTGATCGCCGCCGCACTCGCCGCGGCCACCCTCGTCTCGCCCGCCGCCGTCGCCCAGGGCGCCTACCCGAACAAGCCGATCCGCCTGGTCGTGCCGTTCCCGCCCGGCGGCGGCACCGACCTGATCGCGCGCACCGTGGCGCAGAAGCTCACCGA
>JAKONL010000351.1 GCA_022701965.1 Burkholderiaceae bacterium
CCGACGATGCCGACCTTGTCGCCCGCCTTCACGCCCCAGTGCTTGAGCGGCGAATAGGTGGTGACGCCGGCGCACAGAATCGGCGCCGCCGCTTCGATCGGCAGGCTTTCGGGCACCTTCAGGACGAAATCCTCCGGAACCACGATGACGTTCGAATAGCCGCCATAGGTGTTGTCCTCGGCGTAGGTGTTGACCCCGTCCTCGGTCTGCGCGGCGGGCTTCATCGGGCCGTTATAGGTCGCCAGCCAGCTGTTATGCCCCTCGCAGTGATGCTCGTCGCCTTCGCGGCAGGGTTCGCACTGACGGCAGCTGTCGATCATACAGCCGACCCCGACCAGGTCGCCCACCTTGTGCCGCGAAACGCTCGCACCGGCTGCCGAGACGCGGCCGACGATCTCATGCCCCGGCATGCAAGGGTAGACGGTATTGCCCCAGTCGTTCTCTACCTGGTGGATGTCGGAATGGCAGACGCCGCAATAGAGGACATCGATCTGCACCTCGTTGGCCTTGGGCTCGGGGCGATCGAACTCGAGGGGCTTCAGGCGGCTGAAGGAATGCTTGGCGGCATAGCCGAGGGCCTTGGTCATCCTGTGTATTCCTTGCTTCGATTTGTCAGGCGTTCGCGTTGGTCGGCTCGTGATAGGGGCAGCCGTTCGCGCTCGCCCTGAAGTCCGCGGAGTGGCGGTAGGTCTCGTTGCGCGCACGGTTGACGTTGCCGAGCGGCCGATGTGCCGCGAGCCCGGTCCAGATGCTGAAGCGTGTTTCCTCATCGATCTTGCGCACCTGGGCCGAATCCCAGCTATCCTGTGCCGGCACGCGCAGCACGGCGACGCGCTGGAACGGTGAAATCTCTTCGTCCCATTCGACAGTAGGGTCCTCGATTGGCTGCTTTTCAAGGTCACGGCAGAGCTGGACCTGGAACTCCCATTCCGCATCGAGGCGGGCCATCTCGACCTGCACATCCTCACGGATCGCGTCGGGTCGATCGGCTGTCTCAACGATGCGGCCGGTCAGCGCGACCTGATCGGGCGAGATCGGCACGAGGCGGTATTTGGCGATGTAATCGCCCCACCGATACGGCGTGACCGAATTGTAGGTTTCGCCCAACGGATCGACGTTGGGCGTGCCGCCCAGCGTGTCGACCTTCGGACTGGAGAGCCCGACCGCCTCCAGGGCGTTGTGCACGCCCCGCAATGCCGTTGAGAGCACCTCCTTGGTCCCCTCCATTCGGTCGGTCGTTTTCTCCAGCATCTTGACGTTGCCGAGGAAGGTCTTGGCGTCCTTCGCCACGAACACCTTGCCGTTGTTGGTGACGAAGTCCTGTGCCGTTCCATCCGCACCGGGAAGGCGCTCGCCCTCGACGTCGAGCACCTTGATCGCGAGGCCCCGGGGCAGGCTGATGCCGTCACGAAGGATGTCGCCGGCATTGGTCGAGATGCGGATGAGCGCCTGATGGGTGCCGGGAGAGGCGAACGCTCCCTGCGCCAGCTCAGGCGGCAGGGCATCGTCGATGACGAATTCGCCCTTGAGGACGCCGTGCGCCTTGGCATGGACGGAGCGGACCGCGTGGCCGTAATCCTTAGCCGTCCGGTCCAGGATGACATCGAACGCCTCGTTGAGCTGGCGGATGGTGTCGGCTTCGTCGGGCTGCTTCTGCTCGACATCGGGTGAATAGCGGACTGGTGAACCGGTCATGGCACGGCCTCGTGATTGGAAAAGGGAGGAAGGGCGGCAGCCGCCGCCCTTCCGTAGCGTTCAACGTGCCAGCGCCGCCTTTAGCCGCGCGACGGCGAGATCGTTCGCCTGTTTCGCGCCGTTCACGACCTTGGCCATGCCGAAGAATTCGTGAGTCACGCCCGGGAAGGTCTTCTGCTCGACTTTGTCACCGGCTGCCCGCATCGCGGCCGCCAGCGTCTCGCCATCCGAGCGCAGCGGGTCGATCTGCGCGTTGATGATCGTCGTCGGTGGCAGGCCGCGAAGGTTCGCCGCGACCAGGTTCAGCCGCGGATCCTGGGCGTCCGCCTTACTCGTCTGGTAGTAGTAGCCGAACCACGGCAGCATCGCGGCGTTGAGCGGCTTGGCATTGGCCGAGTCCCGGCGTGACGGCAGCGTCATGCTACTGTTTGCGATCGGATAGACCGAGACGATGTGGCGCGGCAGCGTCAGACCGTTATCGCGCGCATAAATGGCTGTCGCGACCGCGAGGTTGCCACCGGCGCTCTCACCGACCGTGGCGATCCGGGCCGGGTCGCCACCCCAGCTCGCTGCATTCCGCAGCGTCCAGCGATAGGCCGCTGCCGCATCGTCGTGCTGGGCGGGGAACTTGAATTCAGGGGCATGGCGATATTCCACCGAGACGACGATGGCATTCAATGCCTTGGCCATCGCGCGCGGTGCCGCGTCATAGGTGTTCACGTCGGCGATGACCCAGCCACCGCCGTGGTAATAGACGACGACCGGCATCGGCTTGCCTCCGGCGGGGGCGTTGGCCGGCTTGTAGATACGCGCAAACTGCTTGGGATCGGAGCCGTATGGCACGTCCTGGGTCGTGACGGCAGCGTCTGGCGCCGTAGACATGCCCTTTTTCGCCATCACCGCCTTAGCGCCATCCGCAGCCGATGGCTGCATCCGCGCCTCGGCCGGGGTCAGCGTCTCGATCGGCTTGCCGGCGAGCGACGCGAGCGCGTCCAGGACCAACTGCATGTCGGGTGCGGCCTTAGGGGGCTGCACGGATGTCGCGGGAGGCGGTGGCGGAGGAGGTGCCGTGATCGAGCGGGCTGACTGGGCCAGAGCCGGAACGCCCGCGATCGCGGTCGACGCGGCGATCAGCATGGAAATAGATCTGCGCAAATATTCCTCCTGTATCTGTCCATTTCCCAACCATTGGGCGACCTTCAGCGTTTCGGTACGAAAGTAGACGCAAGCGTCTGGGCAGCGAGGTTGGGCAGTATGGGCGGCGGCATGGATGACATGGCTTCGATCGTGGATGGGACGCGCAGGTCAAATGCGGTGCCGTATGAGGCGAACGCGCTGCTACGTCTTTTGAGCGACGCGGACCGCGCCGCCCTTGCGCCACATCTGGAACTGGTGCCGTTTCGCAACGGCGACATGATTGCGCGCGCCGGCGATGCGGCCGACAGCATCTGCTTCCCGTTGACCGGTATCGCTGCAGTACTTGACTCACTCGAGGGTGACCGCCGCTACGCAGTCGCGCTGGTCGGCAGCGAAGGGTTTATCGGTTGGCAGTTGTTGCTTGGCAACGAGCGTTGGTCGCATGACGTGGTAATGAGGGCGGAACACGGCACGGCGATGCGGCTGTCGGCTGCGGCGTTGAACGAGATACTGGCCGACCGTCCGGCGATCCGAGCCGTTCTGCTCCGTTTCGTTGACGTGGTCATGACCCAGATGTCGAGGACGATCGTCTCGTCGCTCGCGCATTCCATCGAGCGGCGGATGGCGCGATGGATCCTGCTCTACCACGACCGAGTACGCGAGGACGACATCTGCATGACGCACGAGGAGTTCAGGCTCATGCTCGGCGTCCGTCGCAGCAGCGTGACCGACGCCCTCCACAAGCTCGAAGAGGATGAGGCTGTCCGCTCCGTACGCGGGCGCGTGATCGTGCGTGACAGGGAGCGGCTGCTGCGTCTTGCTGGCGACACGTACGGGTTCGCCGAGGCGGAATATCGGCGCCTAATCGGTCTCTGATTTCATAGATTTGTGGACGACGGCGCCGGGGCAACTTCGGTGGCTGCTTGCACGGCCCGCATCGCCATCGGTTCGTCCTCAGAATTAGACGAGCAGTTGAGATTGAAATGAACGAATGACCGCAGCTGGGAAGCGATAAACATGTAGCGAATGACCGATTATGGGTCACATGTACGTCGATGCGGAACGTCGCGCAGCCCCGGCCGCTTTGATTGCAAGGACGCTGAAGTCCGCGGAGATGTCGAAGTGGCGGAAACCCGAATGGCCACCCTCTATCGCATGGTGCTGCCTGATCACACCTGCCCGTTTGGCGTTCGCGCCAAGCAGATGCTGGAGGCGGCCGGGTTCACGGTCGACGATCGCCTGCTGCAATCGCGTGAGGAGGTTGATGCCTTCAAGGCGGAGCAGGGCGTCGCCACCACGCCGCAGATCTTCATCGATGGCGAGCGGATCGGCGGCAGCGACGACCTCGAACGCTATCTTGA
>JAKONL010000376.1 GCA_022701965.1 Burkholderiaceae bacterium
GGCGCGGCGCGCTACGTGAGCGAGGAATTCCGCGAGGCGTTCCTGATGGAGTGCGAGGCGCTCAAGCGCGTGCGCAACGACATGGGCCTGACCAACGTGCAGATCATGGTGCCCTTCGTGCGGACCCTCAAGCAGGCGGAGCGCGTGACCGGGTTGCTGGCTGCCGAAGGCCTCGAGCGTGGCACCAACGAGCTCAAGATCATCATGATGTGCGAGGTGCCGAGCAACGCCATCCTGGCCGACGAGTTCCTCGAGTTGTTCGACGGCTTCTCGATCGGCTCGAACGACCTGACGCAGCTCACGCTGGGCCTGGACCGCGATTCCGGCCTCGAGCTGCTGGCGGCCGATTTCGATGAACGCGACCCTGCCGTCAAGGCGATGCTCAGCCGCGCCATCACGGCGTGCAAGAGCAAGGGCAAGTACGTCGGCATCTGCGGCCAGGGCCCGAGCGACCATCCGGACTTCGCACTCTGGCTGGCAGAGCAGGGCATCGAATCGATTTCTCTGAATCCGGACAGCGTGATCGATACCTGGAAGCAGCTCTCGTCGCGCTGATGCGTGCAGGATGCGGGTAAGTCCGCATCAAGTCGACACAATTTGCAACATATTGCATTTCTGGTGTTCAATCCGGTGATCCAGGACCCCGAGTCCGGTGGAGATCACCATGATTCTTGTCAAGACGCCAGCGGGCCGGCAGGTGTTCCGGGACCGGTCCGTGCACCTGACGCCGCGTCAGCGGTCGGCTTTCATCCTGTTCGACGGCAGGCGGCCCACGATCGAGATCCTGCAGGCCTGCGAGGGCGTCGGCGATGCGGACATCGACATGCTCCTGGCCCGGGGGCTGCTCGTGCCCGTGCCGTCGGGCGTCGATGCCGCTGCCCGCACGCCTTGCGTGGCGGAGGAAGTGCTTTCGCGCGATCCGCGGCAACGCTACAAGGATGCCTATCCGGTCGCGATGCGTCTGGCAGGCAGCCTGGGGCTGCGCGGTTTCCGGCTGAACCTGGCCATCGAGGGCGCCACGTCGTTCGAGCAGCT
This sequence comes from Burkholderiaceae bacterium, assembly GCA_022701965.1. The sequence goes on from JAKONL010000376.1 coordinate 1,036, forward strand.
CGCATCGCTCGCGCCCCGCATCCGCGATGCCGTCGGTCCCGAGAGGGCGGCCGAACTCGACACAGCCTTGGGCCTTTGAACCGGCACTGCTATAATCGTCGGCTTTGCCTTGCCACACCGCGCCGACGCTGCGGGTGGCTTCATCCCTTCTACGGAAGATCCACAAGGAGTGCCATGCGTCACTATGAAATCATTTTGCTGATCCATCCCGATCAGAGCGAGCAAGTTCCGGCCATGCTGGAGCGCTACAAGGGTCTGATCACGACCGGCGGCGGCAAGATCCACCGCGTCGAAGACTGGGGCCGCCGTCAACTGGCCTACCAGATCAACAAGCTCAACAAGGCCCACTACCTGTGCGTCAACATCGAGGCCGAGCAGGCTGTGATGGCCGAACTCGAACATGCGTTCAAGTTCAACGACGCCGTGCTGCGCCATCTGACCGTGGTCAAGAAGAAGGCCGACACCGGCCCTTCGTCGATGATGAAGACGGTCGAGCGCGAAGAGGCCCGCAAGGTCCAGCAGGCCGAGTACGCCGCGAACAACAACAACTGACGATGTGACCGGCACCTCGGCCACGAAGGCGGTCAACCAGCTTCTGCTGACCGCCACCGTCGTCGAACTCGGTGTCTTGCGTTTCACCCCCGCGGGCCTGCCCGCCCTGGACCTGAAGCTCGAACACGAGTCGACGGTCCAGGAGGCCGGAAAGCCCAGGCAGGTGAAGGCGGTCGTGAAGGCTGTCGCGTTCGGCGCAGTGGCCGAGCGGCTCGCGAGACAGGCGATGGGCAGTCTCTGGCATTTCCAGGGCTTCCTCGCCACTTCCGGAAATGCCAAGCAGCCGGTGCTCCACATCCAGGATTTTCAGCAAGATTAATTTTCGAAGAGAGGTCCCTCCATGGCCACGTTCAAGAAATTCAACAAAGACAAGCGCCCGAAGCGCAACACCCAGTCGCTGCTGTTCAAGCGCAAGCGCTTCTGCCGCTTCACCGTCGCGGGCGTCGAGGAAATCGACTACAAGGACATCGACACCCTGCGCGATTTCATCAGCGAGAACGGCAAGATCATTCCGGCACGCCTGACCGGCACGCGCGCGATCTACCAGCGTCAGCTGAACACCGCGATCAAGCGCGCCCGCTTCCTCGCGATGGTTCCGTACAGCGACCAGCATCGCGTCTAAGCAGTAGGAAGAAACATCATGCAAGTCATTCTTCTGGACAAAGTCGTCAACCTCGGCACCCTGGGCGAAATCGTCAAGGTCAAGGACGGTTACGCACGCAACTTCCTGATCCCGTCGGGCCGTGCCCGTCGCGCGACCGAAGCCAACAAGGCCGAATTCGAAGCCAAGCGCGTCGAACTCGAGAAGGCTGCCGCTGCGAAGCTGGCCGACTCGCAGGCCCAGGGCGAGAAGCTCGGCGGCAGCAGCGTCAAGATCACGCAGAAGGCCGGTGTCGACGGTCGCCTGTTCGGTTCGGTCACGAACCAGGACATCGCCGAAGAGCTCAACAAGCAGGGCTACAAGGTCGCGAAGTCGCAGGTGCGCCTGCCGAACGGCCCGATCAAGATCGTCGGCGACAGCACGGTCAGCGTCGCGCTGCACACCGACGTCGTGGTCGACATCACGGTGACGGTCTACGGCGAAACCGCCTGATCGTCCGACGCGCTTCGTGCGCGTCGCGAAAAGCCGCCTTCGGGCGGCTTTTGTTTTTCCGGGCCGTGCAGTTATCCCGTGTGCTGCACAGCGAAGTCACCGGTTATCCACAGCGTTATCCCAAGGCGCGGCGCATCTTCGGCCGTAGCATGGAACGTCCCTTCCCGAGAAAAACCATGTCCGCTGTCTTTTCCTATGCCGAGAACGATTCCATGAGCGACCGGGAGGTCGCGAAGCTGCGGATTCCGCCGCACTCCATCGAGGCGGAGTCGAGCGTGCTCGGCGGTCTCCTGCTCGACAACGGCGCCTGGGACCGGATGGGCGACCTGCTGGTCGATGGCGACTTCTACCGGTATGAGCACAAGCTGATCTATGCCGCGGTCGGCACGCTGATCAACGCGTCCAAGCCGGCCGACGTGATAACCGTCTTCGAGCAGCTGCAGAACCTCGGGAAGTCCGACGAGGTCGGCGGGCTGATGTATCTGAACTCGCTCGCGCAGTACGTGCCGAGCGCGAGCAATATCCGCCGCTATGCCGAGATCGTTCGCGAGCGGTCGATCCTGCGCAAGCTGGTCGCGGCGGCCGACGAGATCGCGACCAACGCCTTCAACACCCAGGGCAAGGCGGTCGACAAGATCCTCGACGAGGCGGAGCAGAAGATCTTCAACATCGGCGAGGAAGGCTCGCGGATGAAGCAGGGCTTCCAGGGCATGGACTCGCTGGTGGTGGAGCTGCTCGACCGCGTGACCGAGATGGCGGACAACCCCAACGACATCACGGGCGTGCCGACCGGCTTCATCGACCTCGACCGCATGACCTCGGGCTTCCAGGCCGGCGACATGATCGTGCTGGCAGCACGCCCGTCGATGGGAAAGACCGCGCTGGCCATCAACATCGCCGAGCACGTGGCGCTCAACGAAGGCCTGCCGGTGGCCGTGTTCTCGATGGAAATGGGCGCGTCGCAGCTCGCGGTGCGTATCGTCGGCTCGATCGGGCGCATCGACCAGACCCACCTGCGCACCGGCAAGCTGACCGACGAGGAATGGCCGCGCCTGACCGAAGCGATCGAGAAGCTGCGCAACATCTCGCTGCACATCGACGAGACACCGGGTCTGACCACGAGCGAACTGCGCGCCAACTCGCGCCGACTCGCTCGCACCTGCGGACAGCTCGGCCTGATCGTCGTCGACTACCTGCAGCTGATGAGCGTGTCGACCGCGATGAACGACGAGAACCGCGCGACGGCCGTGGGCGAGATCTCGCGCGGCCTGAAGATGCTGGCCAAGGAGCTCAAGTGCCCGGTGATCGCGCTGTCGCAGCTGAGCCGGGGCGTCGAGTCGCGCACCGACAAGCGGCCGATGATGAGCGACCTGCGCGAGTCCGGCGCGATCGAGCAGGACGCGGACGTGATCATGTTCATCTATCGCGACGACTACTACGACAAGAACAGCAAGGAACCCGGCGTGGCCGAGGTCATCATCAGCAAGCAGCGCAACGGCCCGACGGGCACGGTCAAGCTGGCCTTCCTCAAGTCGATCACCAAGTTCGAAAGCCTGGCGATGGGCGGCGGTGGCAACTTCTGACGAGAAAAAGCCCGCGCCTCCAGGGAGACCGCGGGCTTTCGTCTCGGCTGCCCGACGGCAACCGAAGCCTTCGATGACGCCCTAGAGCACTTCGCTCGCGAAGTCCGCCAGCCGCGAGCGCTCGCCGCGCGCGAGCGTGATGTGCCCACTGTGCGGCCAGCCCTTGAACTTGTCGACCGCGAAGGTCAGGCCCGACGAGCCTTCGGTGAGGTAGGGCGTGTCGATCTGCGCCAGATTGCCCATGCAGATGATCTTCGTGCCCGGGCCCGCGCGCGTGATCAGCGTCTTCATCTGCTTGGGCGTCAGGTTCTGCGCCTCGTCGATGATCACGTACTTGTTGAGGAAGGTGCGGCCGCGCATGAAGTTCATGCTCTTGATCTTGATGCGGCTGCGGATCAGCTCGTTGGTCGCGGCGCGGCCCCATTCCCCGGCACCGCCGCCGTCGCCCTTGGCGAGGAACTCGAGGTTGTCGTCGAGCGCGCCCATCCACGGACCCATCTTCTCCTCCTCGGTGCCGGGCAGGAAGCCGATGTCCTCGCCCACGCTCACGGTCGCGCGCGTCATGATGATCTCGGTGTAGCGGCGGTCGTCGAGCACCTGCGTGAGACCCGAGGCGAGCGCCATCAGCGTCTTGCCGGTGCCTGCGGTACCGGTGAGCGTGACGAAGTCGATCTCCGGGTCCATCAGCAGGTTCATCGCGAAGTTCTGCTCGCGATTGCGCGTGTTCACGCCCCAGATCGCGTTCTTGCCCGAGCTGTAGTCCTTGAGCGTCTTCAGGACCGCGGTCTTGTCGCGGATCTCGGTGACACGCGCGTACATGCTGGGCTCGCCGGGCGCCTCGAAGAACACGAACTGGTTGATGTAGAGGTTGGGCACGATCGGGCCGCTGACGCGATAGAAGGTGCTGCTGCCGCTCTGCCAGCTTTCCACGGTCTTGCTCTGGCGCGTCCAGAAGTCGGCCGGCAGCGCGAGCGACCCGGCATAGAGCAGGTCGCCGTCTTCCAGCGTCTTGTCGTTCTGGTAGTCGTCGGTGGCCAGGCCCAGCGCGCGTGCCTTGACGCGCATGTTGATGTCCTTGGACACCAGCACGACCTCCTGCTTCGGATGTCCTGGCCGGTCCTCGGCATACAGGTCGCGCAGGGCATGCACCACGCCCAGGATCTGGTTGTCCGCCTTGCCCTGCGGCAGGCTCGTGGGCAGCGCGTAGTCGAGCTGCGCCGTCTGGAAGAACAGCTTGCCGCCCGCGCCGCGATGGCCGGTCGTATCGAGCTTCAGCCCTTTGGCGATATCCGCGCCCTGCGCCCCGGCGAGCGCATCGAGCGTGCGGCTGGTCTGGCGGCCGTTGCGAGCGACTTCGGTGGTGCCCTTCTTGTGGCCGTCGAGTTCCTCGAGCACGATCATCGGCAGGAAGATGTCGTGTTCCTCGAAGCGGAACAGGCACATCGGATCGTGCAGCAGGACGTTGGTGTCAAGCACGAAGAGCTTGGCCGGACCGGTGGTCTTGGCGCGTCGCGGACGCGGTGCTTCCTGGGTCGCACCGCGCTCGGTGCGCTGGCGCGGGGTGGGCGACTGCTCGGCTGTCTGCGCGGCGACCTGGTCAGGTGGCGACGCCGGCGCCGGTGCCGGCGCCTGTGCGGCAGGCGCGCGCGATGGGCGGCCTTGCGCCGGAGCAACCGGCGCCGGCACGTCGCTCGTCCGCGATGCCGGCCGCGGCTTGGTCTCGATCTGCCGGGCCGGCTCGCTCGATGCCGGAGCCGACGCGACCGGAGGCGCGGCAGCACCCAGGTCGCGCTCGTCGAGAAGGTCGAGCGCCTGCGGGCGAGCCGTGCGTCCTTCGTCGGCGTTTCTTCCGCTGCGGCGCGGTGTCTTCTGCGGCGAAAGCGCCGGGGCGTCGATGGCGTCCGGCGACAGGAGGGCTGCACGTTTCGTGGGTGCGGGGGGCAATGGCATGTGGCAGTTTGCTCGCGAAAAGAAAGAGGCCAGAAAGCGAAAAAGCCGCCTGATCGCCAGGGCGGCTTTATTCGATGGATGCGGTCTTGGAGCTCAACGGCATGCATTCATTATGCACACCGGGACCGACGCAAACGCTCAGGCGGGCTTCTTCAGCGCCTTCACGGCCTTGAGGACGTCGTCCACATGACCCGGCACCTTGAGGCCGCGCCATTCGGCCTTCAGGATGCCGTCGGCGCCGACCAGGAAGGTGCTGCGCTCGATGCCCTTGACCTTCTTGCCGTACATGATCTTGTTCTTGACCACACCGAACATGTGGCACATCTTTTCTTCGGTGTCGGCGATCAGCTCGAACGGCAGCTCGAGCTTCGCCTTGAACTCGTCGTGCGACTTCATGTTGTCGCGGGAAACGCCGAACACCGTGGCGCCGGCTTTGACGAAATCCTTGTAGCGATCGCGGAACTGCATCGCTTCGGTGGTGCAGCCGGGCGTATTGTCCTTGGGGTAGAAATACATCACGAGCACGTGACCGAGATGCGAGGTGTTCGAGACCTTGAGGCCGCCGGTGGCGTTAGACTCGAATTCGGGGATAGGTTTGTTGACAACGATCGCCATGAAACTTGTTTTCTCCGTTGAGTTCCATCGTCGATCGAGGCCGGCAGCCTGAACGATGGAAGATTGGTCGTTGCTGATTGCGGGCGCATCGCCGGATCGCAACCTGCGATTTTAACTTGAAATAGCTACTTCTCGCTATTCAGGCCGACTCGATCAGCAGGGCCACGAGGACATGCCGCCCCTCGCTGGCGAGGATGTTGTAGGTCCGACAGGCGGCCGCGGTATCCATGGTCTCGACGCCCGTGCGCTGTGCCATCAACTGCTTCAGCCAAGACGGATGCGGGAAGCGGATGCGGCTCCCACTTCCGAAGATCACCAGTTCCGCGCCCTTGTCGGCCAGTTGGGAGAACTGCGTTTCGCCGAGATCGTCGAAGTGCGCGCAATCCCAGTCGAAGCGCTCGCCGTGCGAGCCGATCACCACGCTGCGTTCCACGCGTTCGTTGTTGATCGCCACCCATCCGGGGCCGTGCGCGGTGAGGGTCTGGACGTCGGATTTGTCGGGCTGGAGCTTCATCGGGGGACCCTGGGAACTGTGGTCAAATTATAGGTTTTCCCCTGCGTAGGCGCCCCCGGGAGGGACTTTGAAGCTGCTCAAGAAATCGGCCAAGCTGGCCAACGTGCTCTACGACATCCGCGGCCCGATCATGGATGCCGCCAGGCAGATGGAGGACGAGGGCCAGAAGATCATCAAGCTCAACATCGGCAACCTGGCGGTGTTCGGCTTCGATGCGCCGGAGGAGGTCCAGCAGGACATGATCCGCAACCTGCCGGCGTCGGCGGGCTACTCCGACAGCAAGGGCATCTTCGCGGCGCGCAAGGCCGTGATGCACGAGACGCAGAAGCAGGGCATCGCCGGCGTG
>JAKONL010000379.1 GCA_022701965.1 Burkholderiaceae bacterium
CTGGCCGCCCTTTTCATGGGTCTGGGGTGGGGGCTGACGATGGCCGTCGCCGCGGCGCCCGCCGCCGCGCAGGACAAGGACAAACCCATCACCATCGTCGTCGGCAGTCCCGCAGGCGGCACGACCGACACGCTCGCCCGCGTCATCGGGCGGTCGATGGCCGATTCGCTACAGCGTCCCGTGCTGGTGGAGAACCGCGCGGGTGCGGGCGGCAACATCGCCGCAACGTTCGTGGCCAAGGCGCCGCCGGACGGCAGCACGCTGCTGATGAGCTTCACCGGCCACACCATCAACGCCACGCTCTACAAGAATCCCGGTTTCGACGCGATCCGCGATTTCACGCCGGTGACCATGGTGGCACGCGTGCCGAGCGTCCTGGTGGCGCGCAAGGGCGTCCCGTTCGACGATCTCGCCGGCCTGATCGTCTATGCGAAGAAAAATCCGGGCAAGCTGACCTTCGCGATCGGTGCCAAGGGTTCGTCGCTGCACCTGGCCAGCGAGCAGTTCAAGATGGCGACCGGCACCGACATCCTGAACGTGCCGTACAAGGGCACCGGGCCGGCGCTCAGCGACACGCTCGCCGGCACGGTCGACCTGATGTTCGCCAGCACCGTGAATGTGCTGCCGCACCGAGAGAGCGGGACGCTGAAATTCCTCGGCGTCAGCAGCAAGGCGCCGCTCAGGCAGTTCCCGGGCGTGCCGGTGATCGGCGACACCGTGAAAGGCTTCGAGTCCACCGCCTGGTTCGGGCTGTTCGGCCCGGCGAAGATGCCGCCAGCGGTGACGCAGCGGATCTATGCCGCCGTGAAGAAGGCGGTCGAGGACCCGGCGTACAAGGCGCGCATGGAAACCGAGGCGGCGAGCGCGGTCGACATGACGCCGCAGGCCTTCGGCGCGTTCGTCGAGCGCGACGTACAGGACTGGGCCCGGATCATCAAGGCCTCGGGCGCGTCGGTCGAATGACGACCCGACCCCAGACGCTGGCCCAGAAGCTGGTGGCGCGCGCGGCGGGCGTCGACACGGTCGAGCCCGGCGAGATCGTCACCTGCCGGGTCGACCTGGCCATGATGCACGACTCGGGCGGCCCGAGGCGGGTCGCGCCGATGCTGGAGAAGCTCGGCGCGAAGGTCTGGGACCCGGACCGGATCGTCGTGGTCACCGACCACTACGTGCCCGCGTACGACCCTGACAGCCGCGCCATCGTGCAGATCGCGCGCGACTGGGTGCGCGACGCCGGCATCACGCGCTTCCACGACATGCAGGGCATCTGCCACGTGGTGCTGCCGCAGAAGGGCCATCTCCGTCCGGGGCTGTTCGCGGTCGGCGGCGACAGCCATTCGCCCACCGGCGGCGCCTTCGGTGCCTACATGTTCGGCATCGGCGCGACCGAGATGCTCGGCGTGCTCGTCACCGGCGAGATCTGGCTGAAGGTGCCGCACACCCTGCGCATGCAGTGGGACGGCCGGCTCGCGCCCGGCGTCTCGGCCAAGGACATGATGCTGCACCTGTGCGGCCGCTTCGGCATGGACGGCGGGCAGTACCAGGCGGTCGAGTACGCCGGCGAGGCGGTGCGCGCGCTCTCGATGCAGGAGCGCATGACGCTGTCGAACATGACCGCCGAACTCGGTGGGCAGGCCGGCCTGGTCGCGCCCGACGCCGTCACCGCCGACTGGCTCGCAGGAGTCGGCGTGCACGACATCGAGACTGTGCGCTGGCAGACCGATGTCGGCGCGACGCTCCTGGCGGACCACCGGTTCGACGCCTCGGCGCTGGCGCCGCAGGTCGCGGCGCCGCACAGCCCGGCGATGGCGCAGGCGGTCGACGCGTTCGGTGCGACGTCGATCGACATCGCGTACATCGGCGCGTGCACGGGCGCGAAGCTCGACGACATGCGCATGGCGGCGTCGGTGCTGCGCGACCGCCGCGTCGCGAAGGGAGTGCGCCTGATGCTCGCGCCGGCGAGCGCGGCCGACCAGGCGCAGGCCGCCCAGGAGGGCACGCTGGCTGCGCTCGTCGACGCCGGCGCGGAGCTGCTTCCCAACGCCTGCGGGGCCTGCGCGGGCTACGGCGCGAACGTCTTCGGCGACGACACCGTCGCCATCAGCACGACGGCGCGCAACTTCAAGGGGCGCATGGGGTCCGACTCGTCGAAGGTCTACCTGGCGTCGCCCTACACCGTGGCCGCGTCGGCGATCGCGGGCCGGATCGCCGATGCGCGGGAGATGCTGCAGTGAGCACGACGACTGCCGCGCCGCAGACCGGCCGCGCCTGGGTGCTGGGCGACGACCTCAACACCGACCTGCTCGCCCCGGGGCGCTACATGAAGTTCGGCGTCGAGGAGATCGCCCGGCATTGCCTCGAATCGCTCGTGCCTTCGTTCGCCACGGACGTGCGACCGGGCGACATCGTGGTCGCAGGCCGCAACTTCGGCGTCGGCTCCTCGCGCGAGCAGGCGGTCGAAGTGCTGCGGCACCTGGGTGTCGCGTGCGTCGTCGCGGCGTCGTATGCCGGGCTCTACTACCGCAACGGCTTCAACCTCGGGCTGCCGCTGCTGGTGTGCACCGACGTCGACCGGATGGCCGGGATCGCCGACGGCAGCCGGCTCGCCCTCGACCTGGACGCCGCGCGGCTGCACGATCCGGCGACCGGGCTCACGCTGCAGTGCGAGCCGGTGCCCGCCCACCTGATCGCGATGGTGCGCGACGGCGGCCTCGTGCCGCACCTGCAGCGACGTCTCGCCCGTGGAGACATCCCGGCTCAGAACCACCTCCGGAAAGCCAGCGCATCATGAACCTGAGAACCCGTCTTCAGTCGCCCGCCATCGTCACCGCTCCCGGCGTCTACGACGCGCTGTCCGCCCTGCTGGTCGAGCAGGCGGGCTTCGAGGCCGCCTACCTCTCCGGCGCGAGCATCGCCTACACCCGCTTCGGCCGTCCCGACATCGGCTTCCTTTCGCTCGACGACGTCGCCTCGGTCACCGGCCACATCCGCGAGCGCGTGGGGCTGCATCTGGTGGTCGATGCCGACACCGGCTTCGGCAATGCGCTCAACGTGCGGCGCACCGTGCAGGTGCTCGAGCGCGCGGGCGCCTCCGCGATCCAGTTCGAGGACCAGACGCTGCCCAAGCGCTGCGGCCACCTCGACGGCAAGACGATCGTGCCGGTCGCCGAGATGGCCGGCAAGATCCGCGCGGCCGTCGATGCGCGCCGCGACGGCGCCACCTTGGTGATCGCGCGCACCGATGCCGTCGCGGTCGAGGGCCTGGAGCCCGCGCTGGAGCGGGCAGAGCGCTATGCGGAAGCGGGTGCCGACGTGCTGTTCGTGGAGGCGCTGCGCAGCCGGGAGGACATGTCGGCCGCGATCGGCCGGCTGTCGGGACGCGCGCCGATGCTGGCCAACATGGTCGAAGGCGGCAAGACGCCGGTGCTGCCGGCCGCCGAGCTGCAGGAGATCGGCTACCGCATCGCCATCTTCCCGGGCGGCACCGTGCGGGCGCTCGGGTTCGCGCTGCAGGACTATCTCGCGAGCCTGCGGGAGCACGGCACCACCACGCCTCGGTTGCCGAGCATGCTGAGCTTCGATGCGCTCAACGAAGTCATCGGTACGCCGGAGATGCTGGCGCTGGGCAAGCGCTACGAGTGAGCGACGAACCCGTTCAGCCGCCCGCGCCAGCGGTCCCGCGCTTCCACCAGCTGCGGCTGATCCTGCGCGAGCGGCTCAAGGGCGGCGTCTACGAGCGCGGCCTGCCGCTGCCCGGTGAGCGCCTGCTGGCGGCCGAATTCGGCGTCGCGCGCGTGACGGTGCGCTCCGCGCTGGCCCGGCTCGAGGAAGAGGGATTGGTCGTGAGGCTGCGCGGCAAGGGAACGCTGCCCGCGGTGCAGGCGGACCTGCCGCCACGGCTCAAGCTCCGCGGTGGCCTGCTGGACAACATCGTGAGCATGGGCCTGCGCACCAAGGTCGCGGTACTCGAATGGAAGATCGCACCGGCGACGTCGGCGGTGGCCGAGGCGCTCGGGCTGGCGAGCGGGGAACGCGTGCTGAAGGTGGTGCGCGTGCGCAAGTTCAAGGGCCAGCCGATCGCCTATACCGAGGTCTTCCTGCCCGGCGACCTGGCCGAGGCGGTCGCTCGCGACACGCTGCAGGACATGCCGATGCTCGTGGCGCTCGAACGCCACGGCGTGCAGGTGGAGACCGCCGAGCAGACGATGGGCGCCGCGCTCGCCGACCTGCATGTCGCCCGGGCGCTGGGCCTGGCCGTCGGCGTGCCGCTGCTGCGGGTGTCGCGCATCGCGCGCGACCGCGCGGGGCGACCGGTCCAGTTCCTGGTCGGTCTCTACCATCCCGAACGCTACGAGTACCACATGCAGCTCTCGCGCGTGGGCCGACCGACCAGGGTGTGGATCGACAGCGACCGGCCGCTCGATTCCAGCTGAGGGCGGAGCGCGTGAGAGAGGGCGGTCAGGCGAATGCCGGTACCGCCGCCGCGTGAAGGTCGCGCGCCGCGGCGTCCGGCGCCTTCAGTCGCGCGTAGTAGTGCCCCAC
>JAKONL010000383.1 GCA_022701965.1 Burkholderiaceae bacterium
CTTGAGGACGCCCATCAGCGCGAAGCCGACCGCCGCCACGCCGAGCGCGCCGAGGATGGCGCCGGGCACGATCTCGAACTGTCCGATCTTCAGGCCGCTGCCGAGCTGGCCGCTGCGCTGGAACACTTCGCCGGGCGAGGTGCCCAGGGGGGCCAGCAGCGCGAGGATCATGTAGACGAACAGCGTCACGCGGCTCGCCGCCGACAGCAGCACGGCGGCCTGGTCGAGCAGCCGCGGACGCACGTTCAGGCTCTTCTGCAGGTGCTGGCCCGCGCTGCTGTTGGACGACACGAGCGCCATGAACAGGTCGTCGGCGAACTTGAACATCAGGTAGGCGGCGGCACCCACGATGCCGCTCCAGATCATCTGGCTGGCCACGAAGCTGGCGAGCGCCACGTAGCCGGTGGCCACCAGCACGCAGATCGCGACGAGCAGCACCGAGATCGCGCCGAGGACCAGCCCCACCCAGAGCGGGCGCACCGCCTCGGGCGAATCGGGCGCCGCGACCGTCTCCGGCGCGGGCTCGCCGGCAGGCTTGTCGGCGGCGCTCGCGGGCACCTTGCCTTCCGATGCGCGCGGGCTTGCGACCGACGGCGCCGCGGTGATCGCGGACAGGCGCAGCCGCAGCAGCATCAGCGCCGCCAGCGCCGACAGCCCCAGCGCGGTGACGACATGGGTCGCGACGGCGGAGGCCAGGCTCGCCTCGACCAGCGTGTTGATCTGCGTCGTCAGCCAGATCGCGGTGCACACGAAGGCGATCAGCCAGGGGAACGGCGTCATGCGCGCGGCCATGGCGTCGGCGATGGGCGGCAGCCGCCAGGACGGCCGCCGGTTGGCCAGCAGTGCCCGGCCGAGTCCGACCACGAAGCCGGGGAAGATCGCGAACATCGCCACCGATTCGCCCAGCCGCTCGGCGAGCGCGCCCCAGTCGCCGGCATCGAGCAGGGCCTTCCAGCCCCACTGCGCCGCGAGGGCGACCAGCGCCGTCGTCACCGCGACGGTGGCGAGCGCGAGCAGGGAACGGCGCAGCCGCCCGACCGGAAACACGCGCGACGCTACCACGGTCAGGCCGTGCTCGGCGCCCCAGCTGCCCGCGAAGGCGAGCAGCAGCGCGCCGACGAGCGAGGCGATCACCCCTGCGCTGCCGTTGCCGCGCAGGGCGGTCGATGCGCCGGTGCGCACTTCGGCGAGCAGCTCGTACAGGCGTGCCCGGTCGGCCGGCCAGGCGGTGCCGATGCTGCGCCAGAACGCGGTGCCCAGCGGCGAGTTGGCACGTTCGAGCAGGCGCGCCTCGAAGCGGGCGCGTCGTTGCGCGCGCAGGTCGGCCGCGCGCTGCTGTGCGTCGACCGCCACCAGCCGTGCGAGGCGGATGTCGGCGTCGAGCGCATTGCGCTCTTTTTCCAGGGCGGCGCGCTGGCGCGTCACGTCGGGGTCCTCGGCGGTGCCCTTGGCGGGCGCCGCGCCGAGCTCGCCCAGGCGCGCGTTGAGCGCCGCCAGGGGGCCGGTGCGCGAATCGACGAAGCGCTGCGCCTGGACAGCGATGTCGTCGGTCTGCGCGATCAGGGCCGGGACGTCCTCGTCGCGGTCTTCGAGGGTCTGCGGGATCTTGTCGAGCTGGGCGCGCATCGCCGGGACCGTGGGCTCTGGGACGGCAGCCGGGTCCGGCGAGATGCCGGGCGCGGCAGCGGAGGCGGCCTGGGCAGGCGGGGCGGGGTCGGCGGCCGATGCGCCACCGCACACGGCGAGGCTGGTCAGCAGGAGCAGGGCGGCCAGTCCGCGTTGGATCGATCTCATCGGGCCATTATCCGAGCCCGTCCGAGCCCGTCCGAGCCCGTCCGTGCCCGGACCGTCAGTCGGCAGGACCGAAGAGGTCGATGCGGTCGGTGATGATGCCGTCGATGCCGAGCGCGAGCAGGCGCCGCGCCGACTCTTCGACATTGACGGTGTAGCTGAGCGTGCGCAATCCGGCGTCCTTCGCGCGCGCGACCGTGACCGCATCCCACAGGGTCTGGTTGCAGACCACCGCGACGCACTCCAGCTGCAGCGCTTCGTCGAGCCAGCCGTCGCGCAGCGTGTCCAGCAGCAGGGCGCGCGGCACTCGCGGCGCGACATCGCGGGCGCCGGCGAGCGATTCGGGCCGGAACGAGCTCAGGAGCGGCGGCACTTCCGTGCCCGCCCACAGGCGTTCGGCCTCGCGTGCCACCACCTCGCCGGTGCGGCGCTCGATGCCCGGCGCTTCGTCCGTGTCGGGCGTCGGCTTGATCTCGATGTTGAGGAAGTGGCCGTTGCGCAGGCAGAAGCGGGCGACGTTCTCGAAGCTCGGCAGCGGCTCGCCCGCGTGGAGTCGCGAATGCCAGCTGCCGGCATCGAGCCGGGACAGCTCGCTCCAGGGCCGGTCGCCGCCGAGGCCGGTCCCGCCGGTGGTGCGCTGCAGCGTCGCATCGTGCATCAGGAAGGGCACGCCGTCGGCGCTGAGCTTGACGTCGCACTCGAACATCCGGTAGCCGTGCGCCGCGCCGCAGCGGAAGGCGGCCAGCGTGTTTTCCGGCGCGATCCTGCCGGCGCCGCGGTGCGCGATCCAGCGCGGGTAGGGCCAGGTCGTCCGCACATCGCTCATGGCGTCGTTCTCCTACTGTCCCGCGACGCGCTTGCCGGAGCCCGCGTCGAACCAGTGCACGCGATCGGGCCGCGCGGCGATGTGCACCGTGTCGCCGGCCATCGGCGGCGTGTCGGATTCGTCGGTGCGCATGATGAGCTGCTCGTCGCCGATGCGTCCGTACACCAGGCGCTCGGCGCCCAGCAGTTCGACGTATTCGACCTGCACCACCCAGCCGCTCGGGTCGAGCTTCAGGTGCTCGGGGCGGATGCCCAGGATCTGGCCCGGGCGCGAGCCCGGCACGTGCTTGAGCAGGTTCATCGGCGGCGAGCCGATGAAGCTCGCGACGAAGGTGGTGGCCGGATGCGAATACACCTCCTCGGGCGTGCCGAACTGGTCCATCACGCCGCCGTTCATCACGATGATCCGCTGCGCCAGCGTCATGGCCTCGACCTGGTCGTGCGTGACGAAGAGGGAGGTGATGCCGAGCTCGCGGTGCAGCTTCTGGATCTCGATGC
>JAKONL010000397.1 GCA_022701965.1 Burkholderiaceae bacterium
GAAGTCGGCGAAGGTCCCGACGCGGATGTTGGGCGTGTCGTACCACTGGTAGGGCAGGCGGCGCGTCACCGGCATGCGGCCGCGCGCGATGCTCAGGCGGTTCGGCCAGTGCGCGAAATTGGGAAACGCGACGATGCCCAGCCGGCCCACGCGCGCCGTCTCGCGCAGCATGACTTCGGCATTGCGCAGGTGCTGCAGCGTGTCGATCTGCAGCACGACGTCGAACGAGGCGTCGTCGAACATCGTCAGGCCCTCGTCGAGGTTGAGCTGGAGCACGTCGACGCCGCGGCGCACGCACTGGAGCACGTTGCCGTCGGCGATCTCCACGCCGTAGCCGCTGCAGCCGCGCTCGCGCTGGAGCAGGTCGAGCAGCGCACCGTCGCCGCAGCCCAGGTCGAGCACGCGCGAGCCTTCGGGCACGAGGCGGGCGATCAGTTTCTGGGTATCGAGATCGCTCATGCTTCCAGCTCCGCGGCGATGCGCTCGAAATACGACCGCACCACGCCCATGTAGCGCACGTCGTCGAGCAGGAAGGCGTCGTGGCCGTGCGGCGCGTCGATCTCGGCATAGCTCACGCTGCGGCGGTTGTCCAGCAGCGCCTTGACCAGCTCGCGGCTGCGCGCGGGGGCGAAGCGCCAGTCGGTGGTGAAGCTCACCAGCAGGAACTTCGCGCGCACGGCGGCGAACGCGGCGGTCAGGTCGCCGCCGAACGGGCGCGCCGGGTCGAAATAGTCGAGCGCACGCGTGATCAGCAGGTAGGTGTTGGCGTCGAAGTACTCGCTGAACTTGTCGCCCTGGTAGCGCAGGTAGCTCTCGATCTGGAACTCGATGTCCTGCGTCGAGTAGCGGTAGTCGGTGCCGGCCACCTCGCCCTCGACCGCGCTGCGCAGCTGGCGGCCGAACTTGCTGTTCATCACGTCGTCGCTCAGGTAGGTGATGTGGCCGATCATCCGCGCGATGCGCAGGCCGCGCTTGGGGATCACGCCGTGCTCGTAGAAGTGCCCGCCGTGAAATTCCGGGTCGGTGACGATGGCGCGGCGCGCGACCTCGTTGAAGGCGATGTTCTCGGCCGTGAGATTGGGCGCGCTGGCCACCACCACCGCGTGGCGCACGCGCTCGGGGTACTGCAGCGTCCACGACAGCGCCTGCATGCCGCCCAGGCTGCCGCCCATCACGGCCGCCAGCGTGCCGATGCCCAGCGCGTCGAGCAGCGCGGCCTGCGCGTCGACCCAGTCCTCGACCGTGACCACGGGAAAATCGGCGCCGTAGACGCGGCCGGTGGCGGGGTTCACGTCCATCGGCCCGGTCGAGCCGAAGCACGAGCCCAGGTTGTTGACGCCGATCACGAAGAAGCGGTCGGTGTCGAGCGGCTTGCCCGGGCCGATCATGTTGTCCCACCAGCCTTCGGACTTCGGCTGTCCGGCATAGACGCCGGCCAGGTGGTGCGACGCGTTGAGCGCATGGCAGACCAGCACCGCGTTGCTGCGCCCGGAGTTCAGGGTGCCGTAGGTCTCGTAGGCCAGGGAGTAGCCCGCGAGCGACGCGCCGCTGCGCAGCGGCAGCGGCTGCGTGAACGACATCGACCGGGGAACGACTTCGAAAGAGGACATGGGATGGGAGCGTGGCAAAGAAAAACCCGGCCTCGCCAAAGACGAGCCGGGTTTTGCCTGTGTCTTTAGCTGGATTTATAGAGCGCCCGCAAGCTGTAGCAAATCGGCGCCGGGGCAGTTTAGCGCATGCCGGCGCCACGGGCGCGATGCGGCTTTCAGTGCGTCCCGAGGTAGAGCTGCGCCATCCGCTCGTCGGCCAAGAGCGCCTGCGCCTCGCCGTGCAGCACGCAGGTGCCCTGGTCGAGGATGTAGCCGCGGCTGCTGATGGCGAGCGCCTGGCGCGCGCGCTGCTCGACCATCAGCACCGTGACGCCGGCCGCGGGCAGCTTCCGCACCATCTCGAAGACCTTGGCGACCAGCGTGGGCGACAGCGCGGCCGTCGGCTCGTCGAGCACCATCACGCGCGGCGCCGGCATCAGCGCCCGCGCGAAGGCGAGCTGCTGGCGTTCGCCGCCCGAGAGGTTGCCCGCCGGCTGCGAAAGGCGCTCGGCCAGCGCCGGAAAGTCGACCAGCACCGCGTCCATGCGGCGGCGCACGTCGGCCACGCCGCGCACCACCAGCAGGTTCTCGCGCACGGTCAGCGACGGGAACACGTTCGCCACCTGCGGCACGTAGGCCAGCCCGGCGTAGAAGCGGTCTTCGGCCGACATCGCGTTGAGCGACCGGCCCTGCAGGCGGATGTCGCCGTCCACGCGCGGCAGCAGCCCGAGCAGCGCCTTCACCAGCGTCGACTTGCCCGCGCCGTTGGTGCCGGCGATGGTGACGATCTCGCCCTCGCCGACGCTCAGGTCGATGCCGTGGACGATGTCGACCTCGGTGTAGCCGCCGCGCAGTCGCGCGAGTTCGAGCAGGCTCATGCGATGCCTCCCATGTAGGCTTCCTGCACGCGCGGGTCGGCCAGCACCGCGGCCGGATCGCCCTCGGCCAGGATGCGCCCGCGGTCCATCACGATCAGCCGCCCGGCCAGCGACTTCAGCGCCTGCAGGTGGTGCTCGATCACGATGAAGGCGATGCCGCGCGCGTGCAGTTCGCGCACGCGCTCGCAGATCTCGCCGATCAGCACCGGATTGACGCCGGCGAAGGGCTCGTCGAGCAGGATGCAGCGCGGATCGAGCATCAGCACGCGGCCGAGCTCGACCAGCTTCTTCTGCCCGCCCGAAAGGCTGCCCGCGAGCACGTCGCGCACCCGTGCGAGATTGAGGAAGTCCAGCACGCCGTCGGCCTTCTCGCCGAGCTCGCGCTCGTGCGCCCGGCGCCCGCGCGTCGGCCAGAAGGCGTTGAGGAGCCGCTCGCCCTCGGGGTTCGCGGCGGCGGCCATCAGGTTCTCGTGCACGGTCAGGGTCTTGAATTCGCGCGGGATCTGGAAGGTCCGCACGAGGCCGAGGTGCGCGCGCCGGTAGGGTGGCAGGCGCGTGATGTCGTGGCCGTCGAAGCGGATCGCGCCGCCGTCGGGCAGCTGCTGGCCGGCGATGGCCGCGAACAACGTGCTCTTGCCGGCGCCGTTGGTGCCGGCGATGCCGAGGATCTCGCGCTCGGCGAGCTGCAGCGACACCTGGTCGACTGCGGTGAAGCCGCCGAACTGGCGCGACACGGTCTGGACGTCGAGCATCGTCATCGCGGCTTGTCCCCGAAGATGCCGTTGGGCCGGTACATCGTCACCAGGATCAGCGCCAGGCCGACCGCGGCGAGCCGCAGGCTGGCCATGCCGACCTCGGAGACGCCCGGGATCCAGTCCTTGGCGAAGCGCGAGCCTTCGAGGAACACCATCAGCAGCAGCGAGCCGCCGAGCGCGCCGCGCACCGTGCCCGAGCCGCCCATCACCAGCCCCATCCAGACGTAGAACGTGACCAGCGGCACGAACTGCTCGGGCGTGATGAAGGTGATGAAGTGCGCGTAGAAAGCGCCGGCCAGTCCCGCGAGCGCGGCACCCAGCATGAACACCTGCACCTTGAAGCGCGTCGGGTTCTTGCCGAGCGCGCCGAGCGCGGTCTCGTCGTCGCCGATGGCGCGCAGCAGGCGCCCGAACGGGCTGCGCGTGAGCTGCACCGTGCCCCACGAGACGACCGCCGTCACCGCCAGCAGCGTGAGGAAGATCGCGAAGTCGGACAGGCCCGGGCCGAGGCCGGCGTAGAGCTTGGGCAGGCCGGGCAGGCCCTGGACGCCCTTGGTCAGCCATTCCTCCTGCTGGATCGCGATGCGCACCGATTCGGAAAAACCCAGCGTGACGATGGCCAGGTACTCGTCGCGCAGCCGCAGCGACAGCAGCCCGATCGGCAGCGCCGCGAGCGCCGCCAGCACGGCCGCGGCCAGGAAGCTCAGCGGCAGCGGCCAGCCCTGCAGCGACAGCAGGCCCGAGGTGTAGGCGCCGATGGCGAAGAACGCGACGACGCCGAAATTCACGAGCCGCGTGAGGCCGAACTGCAGGTTCAGCCCGAGCGCGAGCAGGGCGTAGATGAGGGCGATGACGCCGATGGCGGTCAGGTAGGCGAGCATGGCGGGGTCACCTCACGGGCTGGATGCGGCCCATGATGCCGGCCGGCCGCAGCAGCAGCACGATCGCCATCACGCCGACCGACAGCACCAGCTTGTACGACGCACCCAGCACCGGCGCGGCCAGTTCCTGCGCCACGCACAGCACCAGCGCGCCGACCACCGCGCCGACCGGACTGCCGATGCCGCCCAGCACCATCGCGGCGAAGGCCGGGATCAGGCTTTCCCAGCCGAGCTCGGGCGCGACCACGGCCTTCATGCCGAGCAGCACGCCGCCGGTCGACGACAGCGCGCCGACCAGCAGCCACAGGCTGAACATCAGGCTGCGCGCCCGGATGCCGCTCGCGCGCGCCAGGTCGGCGCTGTCGGCGATGGCGCGCAGCTGGCGACCGAAACTGGTGCGGTAGAGCAGCACGAAGACCACCATCAGGCAGCCCGCGGCGACAGCGGCGATGGCCAGGTCGGTCGGCAGCACGCGCACGCCGCCCCAGTTCCAGGCCCGCACCAGCGGCAGCTCGAAGGTGCGCTGGTCGTGGCCGGCGAAGAACGAGATCAGGCTGCGCAGCAGGAAACCCAGGCCGATCGCGGCCAGCATCGACGACACCATCGGCCGGTTCGCGAGCTTGCGGAAGATCAGTTCGTACGAGCCGGCCGAGACCAGCGCCGTGACGATCGCGCCGCCGATGGCCGCGGCCCACAGCGGCTGGCCGGTGAACAGCTGCACCGCCACCGCCGCGTAGGCACCGGTGGTCATGAAGTCGCCGGTGGCGGCGTTCGGAAAGCGGTTGACGCCCATGACCAGCGTCATGGAGAGCGCCGGCAGCGCCACCACCAGGCCCTCGATGAGCCCGTTGATCAGCAGGTTGACGAATTCGACGCCGCTCATGCGTCAGATCGCGCCCGCGATGGAGATCACGTCGCGGCGCACCAGCTGGCCCTTCTCGATGATGTAGACGCCGAAGTCGGGCGTGGCGTCGCCGAAGCTGTCGAAGTCGAGCTTGCTCGACGCACCTTCGTAGTTCACCTTGGTCTTCTTCGCCAGCAGCGCCTTGCCTTCGGCGTAGCCCTGCACCGCGGTGCCCGGCGCGTTGGAGACTTCGCGCAGCTTGCCGTTGACCTGCGCCACGGTGGCGCCCGGGCCAGCGGCCTCGATGGCCAGCGCCAGCGCGATCACCATGTCGTAGGCCATCGCGGCGTAGATGTTGGTCGACGCGGCCTTGCCCGACGCCTTCAGGTAGGCGGCGTCGAACCGCGCGTAGGCGCCGCTCTTCTCGTTGGAGACGGTCTCCACCGAGATGATGCCTTCGCAGACCTCGGCGCCCAGCGCCTTCACGAGTTCGGGGTTGGCGGCCCAGCCCGGAATCACCCACTTCACGTCGGCGCCGGCCTGGTAGGCCTCGCGCAGGATGATGGTGGTGTCGGGCAGGTAGGAGCCGGTGACGATCACGTCCGGCTTGGCCGCGAGGATCTTCTGCAGCTCGCTGCGGTAGCTCGGGCGGTTGGGTTCGTAGACCACGCCGGCCACGACCTCGCCGCCGCGCTTCTTCCAGGCGCGGGCGAAGCCCTCGACGTTGCCCAGGCCCGACGCGTTGTTGAAGGCCATCGTCGCCGGGCGCTTGAAGCCGCGCTTGGCGCAGATCTCGGAGAACGCGGCGCCGAAGCGGTCGTTGGTGGCCTGGAAGCGCCAGACCAGGTCCTTGGTGTCGAGCGTGGAGATCGCCGGCGCGCCGGAGACATTCATCTCGATGATGCCGGCCGCGTCGGTCAGCGGCATCACCGCCAGCGACACGCCCGAGGCCCAGGTGCCGAGGATCGCCTGCACCTTGTTGACCTCGATCAGCTTCTTGGCCGCCAGCACGGCGGCGTCGGGCTTGGTCTGGTCGTCCTCGGTGAAGAGTTCGAGCTTGACGCCGCCGGCGCCGCCCGCCGCGTTGACCTCGTCGACGGCCAGGCGGATCGCCTGCTGCATGCCGGGGCCGTAGGGGCTGCCGGCGCCGGTGATCGGCGTCAGCGAACCGATGCGGAACGTGCCGCCCGACTGCGCGAAGGCCAGGCCCGGCAGGCCCGAGACGGTGGCGGCGGCAGCGGCGCCGATAGCGGAAAACCTGACGAAATTTCTGCGGTCCATGGAGAGCTCCGGGAATGAATGGCTTGGATGGCTTCGAACGGTTCAGGGCTGGCCGGGCGCGCCGGCGGCCAGCCGGTCGAGGTCGACGGCCTTGCCGTCCTTGACGATGGCGCGGATCTGCCGGCCCTGGTCGAGCAGCACGCCGATGTCGGCGAGCGGGTCGCCGTCGACGACCAGCAGGTCGGCCATGGCGCCCGGCGCGACCACGCCCAGACGGCCGGCCATGTTCATGATCTCGGCGCCCACCAGCGTGGCCTGCTGAAGCGCCGCGGCGTTGCCGAGCACGTCGGCGCGCAGGCGCAGCTCGTCGGCCTGCATGCGGTGCGCCTCGCCCAGCAGGTCGGTGCCCAGGCCCATCTTCACGCCGGCCCTGGCCAGGATCTCGAGCGCCTTCCTGCCGCTGCTGCGCACGGCCTCGATCTTGGCGACCGACTCCGGCGGCAGGCCGTACTTCTCGCCTTCGAGCGCCAGTGCCTCGTAGGTGATGAGCGTGGGCACCATGAAAGCGCCGTGCTCGCGCATCACGTCGGCGGCTGCGGCGTCCACCAAGTTGCCGTGCTCGATGGTCCGCACGCCGCAGCGCACCGCGCGCGCGATGGCCGCCGGCGTGTAGGCATGGCCCATCACGTAGGTGTTGGCGTTGGCGGCTTCCTCGACGATGGCGCGCAGCTCGGCTTCGGAGTAGCCCAGGTTCACGATCGGGTCGTTCGGCGACGCGACGCCGCCCGAGGCCATCACCTTGATCTGGTTCGCGCCCTTGAGGATTTCCTCGCGCACCGCCAGCCGGCAGGCGTCGACGCCGTCGACCACGCGACCGATGTTGCCGAGCTTGTGGCTGCAGGAGCACGGGTCGAGCTCGTCGCTGCGGGCGCGGAAGTCGCCGTGGCCGCCGGTCTGCGACAGCGCCTTGCCCGACGGCAGGATGCGCGGACCGGCGATCAGCCCGGTGCGCGTGGCCTCGGAGAGCGACCAGTCGGCGCCGCCCGCGTCGCGCACCGACGTGAAGCCGCGCCTGAGCATCCGCCCCAGGATGGGGATCGACCTGAGCGTGACCAGCACGTTGGGCATCCGCGAGACGCCGCCGAGGTTGAACGACGACGCCACCGCGTGCACGTGGCAGTCGATGAGCCCCGGCATCACCGTGAGACCGGTGGCATCGATGATCTGCGCACCGGGCGGCGCGACCAGCTCGGCGCCGACGCCGTCGATCAGGCCGTCGCGCACCAGGACCGAGACACCGCGCCGCAGGGTGCCGGCAGCCACGTCGAGAACGTTGCCGTTGGAGATGAAGAGTTGGGACATGAGTGAAGTACGGATGGCGACCGGATGCATATGGCTCATGGTCGAAGCCATGATTCTCGACAGTGCGTCATGCATGAACCAAGCCAACAAACCCTCGAATACGCGCCTTTAAACTCACCGACCCATGAGCACCACTCACAAGGCGATCCGATGCGCAGGCTGTGTCCGACGATTTCCGAACTCAACGCGTTCCATGCCGCGGCCAAGCACCTGAGCTTCACGCGCGCCGCGCGCGAGCTGTGCGTGACGCAGGGCGCGATCAGCCGGCACGTCGGCGCCCTGGAGGGCTACCTGGGCTCCGCGCTCTTCGTCCGGCGCTCGCCCGGCGTCGAACTCACCGAGGCCGGGCTGACCTACCTGAAGGCCACGGTGTCCGCCGTCAGCCAGCTGGAGACCGCGACGGCCCAGCTGATGTCGCAGCGCGGCTCGGGCGGCGCGCTCGACCTGTCGGTCGCGCCGACCTTCGCGACGCAATGGCTGTTCCCGCGGCTCGCGAACTTCCAGCAGAAGGTGCCGCAGGTGACGCTGAACTTCGTGCGCTACCAGCAGGCGCGTGAATTCGCCATCACGCACGAATTCGATGCCGCGATCCAGTTCGGCGCCGGTACCTGGCCCGACGCCAGCGCCCGTTACCTGGCGGGCAAGCGGGTCAGCATGGTGTGCACGCCGCAGCTCAGGGCCGAGCTCGGACTGCAGGCGCTCTCGCAGCTCGAGCGCGCGACGCTGCTGCAGCACGTCGAGGTACCTTTTGCCTGGCAGGAGTGGCTGGAGGCCCACGACGGTCACGGGATCAACGGGCTGTTCGGGCCGCGGTTCAGCCAGTACTCGCTCATCATCCGCGCGGCCATGGCGGGCTTCGGCATCGCCGTCGTGCCGCGATGCCTGGTGGAACACGAACTGGAGTCGGGCGCGCTGATCGAGCCTTTCGCGACCCGGCACGAAAGCCGTCTGGGCTACTACCTCTGCGCGCCGATCGGTCGCCGCCACCTGTCGGCCTTCCGGCTCTTCGGCGACTGGCTCGCGCATTGCTGCGAGCACACCGTCGAAACGACGCCGGGCTGCGATTTCTGCGAAGCGCCCGGCAGGGAAATTCCTGCTTGCATTCGTGATATTTAATCGATAATCATCAAGCCTCCCTTCAAAATTCCGGGGGAGTCAACTCGGTGATTGGTCAGTTTCGCGCGGCTCGGCAGCTTCGTCGGGATGGCGCCTTCGGGACTCCATCGCTTTCATTGATGTGTTTTTTAGGAGTCCCTCGATGGGCAACAAACTGTATGTCGGCAATCTGCCGTATTCGGTACGTGACGGCGACCTGGAGCAGGCCTTCGGCCAGTTCGGATCGGTCACCAGCGCCAAGGTCATGATGGAACGCGACACCGGTCGCTCCAAGGGCTTCGGCTTCGTGGAAATGGGCAGCGACGCCGAGGCGCAGTCCGCCATCGAAGGCATGAACGGCCAGCCGCTCGGCGGCCGCAGCGTCGTGGTCAACGAGGCACGTCCCATGGAAGCACGTCCGCCCCGCAGCGGTGGCTATGGCGGCGGCGGTGGTGGCGGCTACGGTGGCGGTGGTGGTGGCTACGGCGGCGGAAGCAGCGGCGGTGGCTACGGTGGTGGCAACAGTGGCGGCGGCGGTTACGGCGGCGGCGGTGGTGGTGGTGATCGAGGCGGCTACGGCGGCGGCGGCGGCCGCAGTGGTGGTGGCTACGGCGGTGGCGGTGGAGGCCGAAGCGGTGGTGGCGGTGGCAGCGGTGACGGCGGCTTCCGCAGCCCGTATGGCGCCGGCCCACGCGGCGGCGGCGGTCGCGGCGGCAACGGCGGCGGTGGTGGCTACGGCGGTGGCGGCAACAGCGGCTACTGATCCGCGAGCATCCTTCGCGCCCCATGTGCGCGACGGGCAACCAGGCTTCTTCGGAAGCCTTTTTCTTTTCCGGCCTCCCCGATCCGATTCGACGACCGAGATCGTCCTTTCGTCTTTCTATTCGCCTGTCCGGCGTTTCCGCCCCCGACCGGCAGCCAGCCGATCGAAAACCGCATTCGGCAACATCCGCATCAGCTTCGCGACGATGCCCATCTGCCACGGAATCACGCGGTAGCTCGATCCGGCCTCGATGGCGTCGAACGCGCGCTCGGCGAAAGCGTCGGGCCGCATCAGGAACGGCATCGCATAGCGGTTGCCCCGCGTGAGCGGCGTGTCGATGTAGCCCGGGCACAGCGTCACCACGCCGACACCCGAGCCGCGCAGTTCGCCGCGCGGGCTCTCGCAGTAGGCGACCACGCCGGCCTTGCTCGCGCAGTAGGCACCGTGCCCGGGCAGCCCGCGAATCGCGGCGACGCTGCCGATGCCCACCAGCCGGCCGCTGCCCCGCTTGCGCATTGCGTCCACGAACGGATGGAAGGTGGCGGCGAGCCCGGTGAGGTTGACCGCGAGCACGCGGGCCATCACGTCGAGATCGCCGCGCTCGGCGGTGTTGATGCCCACGCTGATGCCGGCGTTCGCGATCACCACGTCGGGCACGCCCTGCTGCGCGATGCAGCGCTGGCCGGCCGCCACGACGGCGTCGATGTCGGCCACGTCGGCGCGGTAGACGGCGCAGTTCGTGCCGTCGACCGCGATGCCCAGACGCGATGCCCAGGCCTCGATCTCGTCGACGCGCCGCGCGACCAGCGCGAGACGATAGCCGGCGCGATGGAAGCGAGCGGCCAGCGCCTGGCCCAGGCCGCTGGAGGCTCCGGTGATGAAGACCAGATCCGGATTCACCGCTTGGCGCGCGGCGCGGGAGCGGGCGTGGCCGTCGGGATCAGCGTGCCACGCACCCGGCCCTGCAGGTCGGCGACGCCGCTCAGGTTGTCGTAGTCGAGGTTGTCGGCGGTGAACTGGTCCTTGCCGCGGATCAGCGTGACGGGCTTGTTCGACTTCACGCGCTCGGTGTCGAGGAAGGCATGCAGGAACTCGCCGCGGAATTCCAGGCGCGGCAGCACCTGGCCCGTCGGAGAAGTGGCCGCCTCGCGGATCACGATCGCATTGCCGAACAGCTGCACCTCGGTGGCGTCGCCGTTCGAGAGGCTGCGGTCGGCGGTCGCGCGCGTCGTCAGGCCCTGCGGCGAGATCGAGCGCAGGCGCACCTGGTCGACCTCCAGCGTGTCGTTGTCCGGATAGTGGCGGCCTTCCTTGCCGAACAGCTCGCTGCGCAGGTCGCCGTTGGGCAGGAAGTTCTTCACCACGAAGCCGCGCATGAAATAGTCGGGTTCGTGCACCGGCGCGGCCGCGGCGGTCGGCGTGAACAGCTTGGGCGCGTTGCGCACCAGCCAGTAGGTGCCGAGCGCGAGCGCCGCCGCGAGGATCACGGGCAGGTACATCGTCAGGCGGTCGATGCCGTCGCGGACCAGTTTCAGCACGGGCTTCATGCGGCGCCGCTCCCGGTGCGCAGCGCGTCGCCGCGCGCGGCGTCGAGCATGCGGCGATAGTGGCCGCCGGCCATGAGCAGCAGGTCGCAGAATTCGCGCGCCGCGCCTTCGCCGCCGCGCGCGACGGTCACGTAATGCGCCAGCGCGCGGACCTCGGCATGGGCGTTGGCCGGCGCCGCGGCGAACGCGGCGCTGCCGAGCATCGCGAGGTCGGGCCAGTCGTCGCCGATCGCGGCCGCCTGCGTCCAGTCGAAGCCCAGCTGCGCGAGCATCTCCCGGGCAACGGACAGCTTGTCCTCGATGCCGTAGCGCACGTGCTCGACGCCCAGCGCTTCGAGCCGCACGCGCAGCGGCTTCGAATCGCGCCCGGTGATCACCGCCGGCACGATGCCGGCCATGCGCAGCAGCTTCAGGCCGTAGCCGTCGAGCACGCTGAAGCGCTTGAGCGTCTCGCCGTCCTCGCTGAAGAACACGCCGCCGTCGGTCAGCACGCCGTCGATGTCGAAGAAGGCGATGCGGATGTCCTGCGCGGCGAGCAGCGTCTCGGGCGCGAAGCCCAGTGCCGGCACCGCCATCAGATGACCTTCGCCCGCATCAGGTCGTTGATGCCGAGCGCGCCGCTCAGGACGCCGTCGGCATCGACCACCAGCAGGCAGTTGATGCGGTGCGTCTCCATGATCTGCGCGGCCTCGACGCCCAGCGCGTCGGCGCGGACCGTGCGCGGGCCGCGGTGCATCACGTCGGCGGCGGACAGCGCGCGCAGGTCGGCGCCGGTCTCGACCAGCCGGCGCAGGTCGCCGTCGGTGAAGACGCCGACGGCATGCCCCCGGTCGTCGACGACCGCCGCGCTGCCCAGGCCCTTGGCGCTCATCTCGCGCATCAGCTCGCTGAAGCTCGCCGACGGCGCGACGCGCGGCAGGCCGTCGCCGGTGCGCATCAGGTCGCCGACCAGCGTGAGCAGCTTGCGGCCGAGCGAGCCGCCCGGATGCGAGCGCGCGAAGTCCTCGGCACCGAAGCCGCGGGCGTCGAGCAGCGCCACGGCCAGCGCGTCGCCCATGGCCATCTGCGCGGTGGTGCTGGCGGTGGGGGCGAGGTTCAGCGGGCAGGCTTCCTTGGCGACGCCGGTGTCGAGCACGATGTCGGCATGGCGCGCCAGCGTGGAGTCGAGCCCGCCGGTCAGCGCGATCAGCGGCACGCCCTGGCGCTTGACGACCGGCAGGATGGTCGTGAGCTCGGCGACCTCGCCGCTGTTGGAGATCGCCAGCACCAGATCGACGCCCTTGATCATCCCGAGATCGCCGTGGCTCGCTTCGGCCGGGTGCACGAACATCGCCGGCGTGCCGGTGGAGGCCAGCGTCGCGGCAATCTTGCGGCCGACGTGGCCGCTCTTGCCCATGCCCATCACGACGATCCGGCCGCGCACTGCGAGCATCGCGTGCACCGCCTCGACGAAGCCCGGCCCCAGCCGGTCCTTCAGGCCCAGCACCGCGGCGGCTTCGATGTCGAACGTGGCGCGGGCGCGCGCGAGAAGCTGTTCGGGATCGGCCACGGCGGCCGGGGTGGGGCGGGAACTCATCGCCGGCATTTTATGGGGCGCACCGATTCCCCACGGAACGCGCGAAACGGGCGGTCGGTCACTTAGCATCGCAGCCATGTCCTCGCTCGACCTCACGCTCCTCTACCTGCTCGCCGCGGTGATCGGGGTGGTGGCATGCCGGTCGCTGAAGCTGCCGCCGATGCTGGGCTATCTCTCGGCGGGCGTGCTGATCGGGCCGCACGCGCTCGCGCTGGCGCAGAACTCCGAGGGCATCCGCCACCTGGGCGAATTCGGCGTGGTGTTCCTGATGTTCGCGATCGGGCTGGAATTCAACCTGCCCAAGCTGCGCGCGATGCGCCGGCACGTGTTCGGCCTCGGGCTGGCGCAGGTGGTACTGACGATGGGCATCGCCACGGCCGGCGCGCTGCTGGTCGCCTCGCAGCTGCCGGCATCGTGGCGGCTCGGCTGGCAGACCGCGCTGGCACTCTCGGGCGCGCTCACCATGAGCAGCACCGCCATCGTCGTCAAGCTGATGGCCGAGCGGCTGGAGCTGGAGAGCGAGCACGGCAAGCGCGTGATGGGCGTGCTGCTGTTCCAGGATCTGGCGGTGGTGCCGCTGCTGGTGCTGATCCCGGCGCTCGGCGCGCCGCCGGAAGCGCTCTTCAAGGCGCTGTCGCTGGCGCTGATCAAGGCGACGGTGCTGGTCGGCCTGCTGCTCTACGGCGGACCGCGCGTGATGCGCTGGTGGCTCACGCTGGTCGCGCGCCGGCGCAGCGAGGAGCTCTTCATGCTCAACCTGCTCTTGGTCACGCTCGGCCTGGCCTGGCTCACCGAACTCGCCGGGCTGAGTCTCGCGCTGGGCGCGTTCATCGCCGGCATGCTGGTGTCGGAGACCGAATACAAGCATCAGGTGGAGACCGACATCCGGCCGTTCCACGACGTGCTGCTCGGCCTGTTCTTCATCACCATCGGCATGTCGCTCGACTGGCACATCGTGATCGAGCGCTGGGCGCTGGTCGCAGGACTGCTGCTGCTGCCGCTGGCCTTCAAGCTGGTCCTGGTGACATTGCTGGCGCGCGGGCTGGGCGGGACGACCGGCGTGTCGCTGCGCACCGGGCTCTACCTGGCGCAGGCCGGGGAATTCGGCTTCGTGCTCTTGACGCTGGCACAGGACCGCAGCCTGCTGCCGCCCTGGCTGGCCAACCCGGTGCTCGCGTCGATGGTGCTGTCGATGCTGGCGACGCCGTTCATCATCATGTACAGCGACGCCATCGTGCGAAAGCTGGTCGCGAGCGACTGGATGCAGCAGTCGCTGCAGATGACGACCATCGCGCGCAAGACCATCAACACGGCCCGGCACGTGATCATCTGCGGCTACGGCCGCTGCGGCCAGAACCTCGCGCGCATCCTCGAGCGCGAAGGCATCCCCTACCTCGCGCTCGACCTCGACCCCGACCGCGTGAGGCAGGCCACCGCCGCCGGCGACTCGGTCGTCTTCGGCGACGCAGCGCGACTGCATGCGCTGATGGCCGCCGGCCTGGCGCGAGCCAGCGCGGTGGTCGTGACCTACCTCGACGTGCCCGGCGCGCTCAAGGTGCTCGCGCACACCCGCTCGCATGCGCCGCAGGTGCCGGTCATCGTGCGCACGCAGGACGACCTCGACCTGGAGCAGCTGCAGGCCGCCGGCGCCACCGAGGTCGTGCCCGAGGCCATCGAGGGCTCGCTGATGCTGGCCAGCCACGCCCTGGCGCTGGTGGGCGTGCCGATGCGGCGCGTGATCCGCGTCGTGCAGGACCAGCGCGACGCGCGCTACAACCTGCTGCGCGGCTA
>JAKONL010000433.1 GCA_022701965.1 Burkholderiaceae bacterium
GCATCCGCATGTTCGAGAAGGTCGGCGTGCCGATCCTGGGCATCGTGGAGAACATGGCGGTGCACGTGTGCTCGAACTGCGGGCATGTCGAGCACATCTTCGGCGCCGATGGCGGCAGGAAGATGGCGGACGAATACAAGATGGACTACCTCGGCGCGCTGCCGCTGCACATCGACATCCGCCTGCAGGCCGACAGCGGCACGCCGACCGTGGTGGCCGATCCCGAAGGCGAGGTCGCCGGCATCTACAAGGCGGTCGCGCGCCGGGTGGCCGTGAGCATCGCGGAGAAGACGAAGGACTTCTCGTCGCGCTTCCCGACGATCACGGTGAGCAAGGACACCTGAGGCGGGCCGCTCCTTGGCGACCCAGGACCCCATCGCCGCCGCCGACGCCGAAGTGCCGCCGCCGCTGTCGCGAAGCGGCGTTCGCGTCTTCGGGGAGGCTGGCGGTGCCGCTGGCGGCACGAAGCGCGACGACACGCTCGCCGCCGAGGTACCGATCGCCCTGGTCTTCAACGGCGTCTCGCACGCCGTGATGATGGCCACGCCGCAGGACATCGAGGCATTCGCGCTCGGCTTCGCGCTCAGCGAAGGCATCCTGGATGCGCCCGCCGATTGCCGCGGGATCGAAGTGCAGGCCATCGACGCCGTCGCGGCCGGCCTCCCCGAAGGCATTCCCGGCGTCGAGGTGCGCATGGACATCTCCACCCGCAGCTTCGAGCGCCTGAAGGGCCGCCGCCGCAGCATCGCCGGGCGCACCGGTTGCGGCATCTGCGGCGTCGAGAGCTTCGCCGCGCTCGACATCACGCCGCAGCGCGTGGCGGCACGCGACTGGATCGGGCGCATCGATGCCGCCACCGTGCTGCGCGCCTTCGCCGACCTACCCGCGCGCCAGACGCTCAATGCGCAGGCCGGCGCCATCCACGCCGCCGGCTGGGCGACGGTCGACGGCGTTCTCACCGACGTGCTGGAAGACGTCGGCCGCCACAACGCGCTCGACAAGCTGCTCGGCCGGCTCGCGCTCGCGCGGCGGCTCGACGAGCCCGGCTTCGTGCTGATGTCGAGCCGCGGCAGCCACGAGCTCGTGCGCAAGTGCGCGCGGCTGGGCATCGCGGCGATGGCGACGATCTCGGCGCCGACCGCGATGGGGGTGCGCATGGCCGAGCTCAGCGGCCTGCGCTTCTGGGGGCTGTGCCGCGCGCCGCGCGCGGTGCTCTATGCCGACGGGCTGCCGGAGGATTGAGCCGCCAGCGCGAGGACGCCGTCCGCGGCGGCCTCGATGCCCGCATCCGTCAGATCCGTCGTCCCCACCCGGCGGCGCTGCGCCCAGTCCTTGAAATGTCGCGCCTGCGAGTTCTCGTAGTGCGGGTCGTAGTGCAGCGCCATCAGTTCGGCGAAGAGTGACGGCAGGTCCGCCTCGCGTGCCCATTGCTGCCAGCGCGCCACCGTCTCCTTGCCCTGCATTTCCTTCAACACGCCCATCTTTCCGGCGAGCGCCTCGCGATCGTCGCCGAGATAGGCGTAGTCGCGCAGCAGGTAGTCGAGCCGCGCCCCGGGCGTGGCCGCGACCTCGATGCAGGCGGCCGCGCGCATGCGGGCCACCAGCGGGATCGGCACCGACAGCCGGCCGATGCGCGCGCTCTCGCCTTCGACGTAGAGCGGGCGCGACAGGTCGAGCGATTCGAGCACCGTCGCGATCCGCGTCTCGAAGTGCTTCTGCGACGGCTGCGGCACGCCCGGCAGGTTGCCCAGCAGCGAACCCTTGTGGCAGGCGAGATCCTCCAGGTCGAGCACCTGTTCGCCGCGCCGGCCGAGCGCCTGCAGCACGCGCGTCTTGGCGCTGCCGGTGGCGCCGCAGAGCACGCGCAGGTCGAGTTGCGGGACGAGCGAATCGATTTGCTCGATCACGTGATGGCGAAAGCTCTTGTAGCCGCCGGCGAGCTGCTGCGCGTCCCAGCCGACCAGCCGCAGCCAGGTCACCATCGAGCCGCTGCGCAGGCCGCCGCGCCAGCAGTAGACCAGCGGGCGCCATTTGATCGGCTTGTCGGCCATGACGGTCTGCAGATGGCGCGCGAGGTTGGCCGCGACCATCGCGCCGCCGACGCGCCGGGCCTCGAACGCGCCCTGCTGCTTGTAGAGCGTGCCGACGACGACGCGCTCCTCGTCGTCGAGCACCGGGCAGTTGATGGCACCGGGAATGTGGTCGAGCGCGAACTCGGCCGGCGATCGGGCGTCGATCACGACGTCGAAGGCGGCGATGTCCTTGACCCGCGTGGGCTGTCGGTTCGGATTCATTGGATAAGTCAGGGTAGTCAGGCGTTGGCCGGGCCGAGTCCGCGGCGCAGCCGGCCGCTGGCCAGATCGACCGCGGTGACCAGCACGAACATCGCGAGCAGCACCGTCAGGGCCTGCTGCTGCTGGAAGATCGAGAGATGGAAGTAGAGCAGCTGCCCGAGCCCGCCGCCGCCGACGAAGCCCAGCACCGCCGCCATGCGGATGTTCATCTCCCAGCGGTAGAGCGTGTAGGCGATCCATTGCGGCAGCGCGATCGGCAGGCTGGCGTAGCCGAAGGCGGCGACCGGGCCGGCACCCGACAGCGCGAGCGCCTGCTCGGGCTCGCGCGGCACGTTCTCCAGCGCCTCGCCGAAGAGCCGGCCGAGCACGCCGGTGGTGTGCAGCGCGAGCGCCAGCGCGCCGGCGAACGGACCGATTCCGGCCGCCAGCACCATGACGGCGGCCCAGACCAGCTCGGGCACGCTGCGCAGGACGTTGAGGACGAAGCGCGCGACACGCCGCGCGAACGCACCGCTGCGGCCGGACGCCGGCAGCGCGAGCACCGCCCCGGCGATCGCGGCGAGCACCGTACCGAGCGCCGAGACGGCCAGCGTCTGCAAGGCGCCGAAGCCGGCCTTTCGGAGAAACGCCGGCGACAGGTCCGGCGGAAAGAATTCCGCGACGAATCTGCCCATGTGGCGCAGCGACTCGGCCGAGAACAGCGCGCCGAAACCCAGCCCCAGATAGGCGAAGCTGGCGACCACCAGCGCCACCACGGCCAGCAGCACGACGCGGCAGCGCACGCACGGCGCGGGGCGCGCAGGGAGTGGGCGTCGCGCCGCGTTCATGCGAGCAGCTTGCGCAGGGCGTTGCTGAGCACGTCGGCCAGAAGCACCAGGCCGAGGAACACCAGCAGGATGCTGCTGGCCTCGCCGCCGTTCAGCATCTTCATCGACTGGTCCAACAGCTGGCCGAGCCCGCCGGCGCCGACGAAGCCCATCACGACCGACGCGCGCACCGCGCATTCCCAGCGGTAGACGGTGTAGGAAACCAGTTCCTGCCCGGTGAGGGGCAGCAGCCCGTAGCAGAAGGCGGCCATCCGTCCGCTGCCGCCTTCGAGCAGCGCGCGTGCCGGGCGGGTGTCGGTGGATTCGAGGATCTCCGCGTACACCTTGCCGAGCATGCCGCCGTAGGTGATCGCCAGCGCGAGAACGCCCGCCGCGGGTCCGAGCCCGAGCGCGCGCACGAACAGCAGCGCCCAGACGATCTCCGGGATGGCGCGCAGCAGCATCAGCAGCGAGCGCACCGCCTGGCGCACCACCGCGGCGCGCCGCCGTCCCGGCCCCGGCCCGATGCGCGAGACCGACAGTGCGCGCGTCGTCACGAAGGCGAGCGGCACGCCGACGGCGAAGGCCAGCGCGGTGCCGGCGGTGGCCATGGCCAGCGTTTCGAGCGTCGCGCGGGCCAGCAGGCGCAGGAAGTCCGGTGCGGTCGCCGGCGGCAGGAAGCCGCCGAGAAAACCGCCGATGACGGCCAGGCTGCCCTTGTCGAACAGCAGCCACGGCCGGAACTCCGACAAAACCAGCATCGGCCACGCGACGACCAGTGCGGCCAGCGTGCCGACGATGCGGCGCCGCGCCTGCGGATCATGGTGCGGGGCGCGCCGTTCGCCGGAAACGAGCACGGCGTTCAACGGCAGGCCAGACGCGAGCGCGGCGGCGGCACCGTCTGCATGTCGGCGGCATCGCCTGCCGGATGCTGCGCCGCGAGACCGCCTTCGCTCGCGTAGAGCGCCTCCAGCATCGCCGGCGTGACCTCGGCGTTCGGCCGGTCGAAGGCCAGTTCGCCGTTGCGCAGGCCGACGATGCGCGGGCACCAGCGCAGCGCCAGATCGACCGCGTGCAGCGAGGCGACAAGGGTCGCGCCGGTCGCCTCGCTCTGCGCAGCCAGCGTGCCGAGCGCGCCATCGGCCAGCGTCGGGTCGAGCGCGGAGACCGGTTCGTCGGCCAGCAGCAGGTCGGGCCGCTGGTAGAGCGCGCGGGCGATGCCCACGCGCTGCAGCTGTCCGCCCGAGAGCCGGTCGCAGCGCTCGAAGAGCCGGTCCTCGAGCGACAGCCGTGCCAGCACCTCGTGCGCGCCCTCGATGTCCGACGGATGCAGCAGCGACCGCAGCGCATGCAGCGTGGACCACTGCCCGAGCCGGCCCGACAGCACCGCCGTCACGACCCGCAGGCGTGGCGCGATCGGCGGCGCCTGGTGCACCGTGCCGATGCGGCTGCGCAGCGTCCTCAGCGCGGCGGCCGCCGAACGCCACGGATGCTCGTCGAGCACCTGCACGCTGCCTTCGCCCGGACGCAGCGCCGCGCCGAGCACGCGCAGCAGCGTCGTCTTGCCGGCGCCCGACGGCCCGATGACGGCGATGCGTTCGCCGCGCGCGGCCGCCAGCGACAGCCCCGACAGCGCGCGATGGCCGTTCGGATGCACCACGCCGACGGCGTCGAGCCGGAAGCTCATGAACCTACTTGACCAGTCCCGCCGACTTGGCCGCGGCCTCGATGCCGTCGTAGTTGGACGACTTGGTGGGGATGAACTTCGTCGCGCGCTGCAGCGCCATGATCTCTTTTTGCGCCGGGTTGGCCGGGTCGAGCTTGAGGAAGGCGTCGGTCAGCTT
>JAKONL010000436.1 GCA_022701965.1 Burkholderiaceae bacterium
CGAACGCGGAGACTGGAGGCGTGGCGGGGTGGTGGTTCGGTGTGGCGTCTTTCTTGGGAAGCGGTGGTTCAGGTTGATGCCGGAGGTGACTCCGGCGGTGCGGCAGCGCTCGGGCCTCGCGATCGCCGCCCCGACGAACACGTCGCAGTTCAGGCCGTTGAAGAGTCCTTGCAGGCCGATCGCCACCCCGTGAGCCGTCGACGCCTGGGGTGTGAGGGCAGGCAGCCGGACATCGGCGCCATGTCGCTGGCGCCTTGACCCGACGACCGACTCTGCCACCGGCATGCCCCGACGGGCCGCCGCCAGCAGCATGGCGTCAGAGCAGAGGGATGGCGTCTGCGCGCCGGTTTGCTGTTCGTCAAGAGCTTTCGCCGGATGGTTGGGGTGCGCTATCCGCCAGCGGAGGGGCTCGGGGATCGGATCGCAATGGACGGCACGGCAGGAGCCGGCGTCCGCATCGCCAGGATCGGGTGACGTGTTGGAGCAACGGTCGCCCGGTCGAGGCGTTACGGATTGTTCTTGACGCGAGGTGCGCTGAGTCTGAACAAGTGTTTCTGTTCAGCGGTTCGCAAATGAAAACAGCGCCCTGAAAGAGCGCTGTCCGAAGAGGTTGGCCGCCCTGCTTCGGACGGCGTGGCCGGTGGCCTGGAAGGTCAGACCTGCTTGAGCGACGCCAGATCCACGGTACCGTTCTGGCTGGTGAAACTCGGCGAGCCGTTGTTGCTGCCCGACTGCTGCTGGCTCACGCCGGAGATCTGGTGGTCGCCGGTGTCGTACTGCGTGACCTTGCCGTTCTGCTGGATCGCGAGGCGATGTTGGTCGGGGAAAAAGGCGTAGTGCAGGTCGTTCTGCGAGCCGCTGCTGCTGGGGTTGCTCAGGCCTTCGGGCCACCAGTCGGACGACGGGGGGTCCATCGGCTTCATCGGTTCCATGGGTTTCATCGGGGCCATCGGCTTCATCGGTTCCATCTGTAACTCCTGCAATCGTTAATGAGAGGACGACGAAGGTAGTAACGCCTGGACGGCGAGGCTGTGGGCCGGGGCCGACGGACCGCGTCGGCTATCAAAAGCGTGAGGGCGTCCGAGGCGTCTAGAGGATCCGGTTGAACCAGAAGAGCGAGAGGCCGGCCGACAGCAGCGCCAGGACCGCGGCACCGAGCGCGAACAGCGCCGACACCTCGGTCTCCTTCTTCTCGACGGTCAGGCGCGAGCTCAGCGTGTCGTAGACCTTCTTGAGGTCGGCCGCCGTCCCCGCGTAGAAGTAGTCGCCCTGCGTCTGCTTGGCGACCGCCTTGAGCGTCTCCTCGTCGAGCCGCACGCGCATCGACCAGCCTTCGAAGCCGATGGTCTCGCCGTCGACCGTGCCGACGCCCACCGTGTAGACGCGCACGCCGCGGTCGGCGGCCACCTTCGCCGCCTCCAGGGGATCGACGCCCGTGGTGCGCTGGCCATCGGTCAGCATGATGATCGCCGCCGAGGTGTAGGAGCCCGGTGCCACCGGCGTGAACTCCTTGGGCGCCGCCTTGCCGGCCTGCTCGATCGCCACGCCGCGCTGGCGGCTCTGCGGACCGAAGTTCGCCAGGTCGATGCCGGCATCCGGGAACAGCGTCGCCAGCGAGACGACGATGGCGTTGCCGGTCGCCGTGGCCCGCTGCAGCTGGAAGCCGTCGATCGCGGTCACGAGATCGTCGTGGTTGACGGTCGGCAGCTGCGCCACCTGGGCGCTGCCCGCGAACGCGACGATGCCGACCTTCACCGTGCGCGGCAGGTCCTTGATGAAAGCCTTCGCCGCCTCCTGCGCCGCGACCAGCCGGTTGGGCAGCACGTCGGTGGCGCGCATGCTGCCCGAGACGTCCATCGCCAGGATGATGGTCTGCTGGTTCGACGGCAGCGTGACGACTGCCATCGGGCGCGACGCGGCGACCAGCATCGCCGCGATCGCGAGCAGGAAGAGGAAGGGCGGAACGTGGCGCCGGATGCTCTGCCGCGCGCCCATCGCCTCGCGCACGATCGACAGGCTCGCGTAGTGCAGCGCCAGCTTCTTCTTGCGCCGCAT
Source organism: Burkholderiaceae bacterium (assembly GCA_022701965.1). Next base: position 2,056 of record JAKONL010000436.1, read on the forward strand.
GAGCCAGACGTAGAGGAGCACCAGCAGCGGAAGCGCCGCGAGCAACCACAGGAATTGCGGCCAGAGGAAATTCATGCTGTCGCCACCTTCGTTGGGGTACCGCCGCCCCGGACGCGGCGCTTGCGGAGGTCGGTGAAGCGCAGGATCGCTGCGGCGAGATCCTCCTGCGTCGAGAGTTCGAGCGTGTCGACACCGGCCCTGGCCAGCGAGCTGCGCAGGACCGCTTCGCGCTCCGAGGCGATCTTCGCGAATCGCTTGCGGAAGCCGGCGTCGTGCGTGTCGACCCAGAGCTGCTCGCCGGTCTCGGCATCGCGCAGCGGCACGAGGCCGAGGTCGGGCAGTTCCAGCTCCAGCGGATCGAACAGGCGCACGGCAATCACCTCGTGGCGCTGCGTGAGCTGCGCGAGCGGCCGTTCCCAGCCGGGTTCGCTCAGGAAATCGGAGACGACGAAGACGGTCGAGCGCCGCTTCATCAGGCCGGCGGCGGATTTCAGCAGGTCGTCCAGCCGTGTCATGCCCTTCTGCGTCGGCGCCACCGTGTCCGCGCGCCGCGCCATCGAGTGCAGCAGGTGCAGCACGTGGCGGCGTCCGCTGCGCGGTGGAATCACCGCCTCGAGGTCGTTGCCGTAGACCAGCGCGCCGACGCGGTTGCCGTGGCGCGTGAGCAGCCGCGCGAGCACGCCGACGAAGCCGATCGAGATCTCGCGCTTGGCCTTCGTGCCGGAGCCGAAGTCGACCGACCGGCTCAGGTCGAGCACGAACCAGGCAGCCATCTCGCGGTCTTCGGTGAAGACGCGCACATACGGCGTCTGCAGGCGGGCGGTGACGTTCCAGTCGATGTGTCGGACGTCGTCGTGGTGCTGGTATTCGCGCAGGTCGGCGAGATCGAGTCCGCCGCCGCGCATCAGCGTGCGGTAGTCGCCCTGCAGCAGGCCGTCGAGCTGGCGTATCACCGTCCACTCGAGCCGGTTCAGCAGCCGTTCGGCCGCCCCCCCTGCCTCGGCGACCGCGCGATCGTCGTTGGCGGCTGGAACCTTGGGCGTCCTACGCCACCAGCTTTTCATGTTCCAAAGGCTTTGGCGGGGCGGGAACGGCGCGCATGATCTTGTCGATCAGCCCGTCGACCGTCAGGCCCTCGGACAGGCCCTCGTACGACAGCGTGATCCGGTGACGCAGCACGTCGGGCACCAGCGCGGTCATGTCCTCGGGCAGCGCATAGCTGCGGCCGCGCAGCAGCGCGAGCGCGCGCGCGCCTTCCGTCAGGTTGATGGTCGCGCGAGGGCTGGCGCCGAAGGTGATGAAGCGCTTCATGTCGCGCAGGCCGTGCCTGTCGGGCGTGCGCGTGGCCGAGACGAGCTTCACCGCGTACTGGATCAGCGACGGGTCGACGTACACGCGTCGCGCCTCGGCCTGCAGCTGCGCGAGCTGCTCGGTGGTGGCCACGGCATTGACCTGCACCGGCGGGCCGATCACGCGCTGCACGATCACGAACTCCTCCTCGTCGCTCGGATAGTCGACCAGCACCTTCATCATGAAGCGGTCGACCTGCGCCTCGGGCAGCGGGTAGGTGCCCTCGGTCTCGATCGGGTTCTGCGTCGCCATCACGAGAAAGGGACGCGGCACCTTGTGCGTCTCGCCGGCGATCGTGACCTGGCGCTCCTGCATGACCTCGAGCAGCGCGCTCTGCACCTTGGCCGGCGCGCGGTTGATCTCGTCGGCCAGCAGCAGGTTGGCGAACACCGGGCCGAGCGACGTGCCGAATTCACCCGTCTTCTGGTTGTAGATGCGCGTGCCGACCAGGTCGGCCGGCACCAGGTCGGGCGTGAACTGGATGCGCTTGAACTGACCGCGCAGCGTGTCCGACAGCGTCTTGATGGTCAGCGTCTTCGCCAGGCCCGGCACGCCCTCGACCAGCAGGTGGCCGCCGGCGAGCATCGCCACCATCACGCGCTCCAGGAAACGGTCCTGCCCGACGACCACGCGCTTGACCTCGTAGAGGATCTGCTCCATCAGCTCGGCGGTGGCGGGCGAAGTCGGATTCGTTGTCGGGAATTCGTTGCTCATGGGTGCTTTCGGGAAACTAGAACGGTGGCGAACCGACGGCCGAGGCCGCGTTTTCGATCGGCACGGCGAAGGCGATGCCGATGAAGGTGCGCTGCTGCGTCGGATTCAGGATCGCGGTGACGATGCCCAGCACCTCGCCGTCCATGTTGACCAATGGTCCGCCGGAATTGCCCGGGTTGGCCGCGGCGTCGAACTGGATCAGGTTGCCGAGCTCCTGCTTGCCCTCGGGCGAGCGGAACGAGCGTTTCAGGCCCGACACGACGCCCGACGACACCGACGGTCCGATGCCGAACGGAAAGCCGACGGCGGCCACCGCGTCGCCGGACTGCAGGTCGGCGGTCGAGCGCATCGTCGCGGCGATCAGGTCGTCGGGGATCTTCTGCGCCTGGAGCACGGCGAGGTCGTTTTCAGGCTGCATGCCGGTCACGGTCGCGGTGGCCTCGAGACCGTCGTAGAAAGTGACCTTGATGGTGTCCGCGCCGGCCACGACATGCAGGTTGGTGAGGATCACGCCCTTGTCGACGATCACGACGCCGGTGCCGACGCCGCGTTCGGTCGGGCCGGACGGCGCTTCGTCGGCCTCCGGCGGCTTGCCCCGCGCCAGGTTGCGGCCGCGCTTCTCGGTCTTTGCCTCCGGGCTGGCGCGCTCCGGGCCGTAGCCGACCACGCGCACCACGGCCGGTCGGACGATCTCGGCCGCGCGGGCGGCGGGCGAGGGCAGGGTGGCCGTCTGCAGCGTCTTCATGACGGCGGCGTCGATGTCCTTCTGGGTCAGCGTGTGCCCGGGGCGCGGCATCCAGACCACCGCCGCACCGACCATCGCCGCCATGGCGAAGACGAGGGTGCCGAAGGACTTGCGGCCGGGCTGCCACGGTGTCTTGCGAATGGTGGATGGCGGCGCCGTCTCGACCTCGACTCCCCGCTCGGGGGATGGCGGAGGCTCTCCGACGACGCGCGATGCGTCCGGCGAGCGGCTGTACAAACCTGGCCTGCGCATCGGGACCTCCAACGAACGAATTGGGCGTGAGATATTTCACAGTAGCACGCTTTCTCACGCCCTGCATCGCTTCGGGGCATCATCGGCCGATGACCGGTTTCATCGACACCCACTGCCACTTGGACGCACCCGAATTCGGCGACGAGAGCACGGCGGTCCGCGCCCGTGCGCTCGCGCGCGGCGTGACGATCTGCGTGATTCCGGCGGTCCGCGTCGCCAATTTCCCCGCGGTCCGCGCGCTCGCCCATGCGCGGGATGACGCGTATGCGCTGGGCATCCATCCGCTGTGCACGGGCGAGGCACATGACGACGACCTGGAGGCGCTCGATGCCGAATTGAGCCGCCATCGGGACGATCCGCGCCTGGTGGCCGTGGGCGAGATCGGCCTTGATTATTTCGTCCCCGGGTTGGACGCGACCCGTCAGGAGCGCTTCTTCCGCGTGCAACTGCAACTGGCGAGGAAGCACGGGCTGCCGGTGGTCCTCCATGTGCGCCGATCGGTCGACAAGGTGCTCGGCCAGCTGCGCCAGGTCGGCGCCGGCCGGCCCTGGCACGGCATCGCGCACGCGTTCAACGGCAGCGAACAGCAGGCGAGGGCCTGCCTCGCGCTGGGGCTCAAGCTTGGTTTCGGCGGCACGCTCACCTTCGAGCGGGCGCTCCAGGTGCGCCGCCTGGCCACCGCCCTGCCGATCGGGGCGATCGTGATGGAAACCGATTCGCCCGACATCCAGCCGCACTGGCTCTACCGGACCCAGGCACAGCGCGACGCCGGTGCGCCCCAGGCGCGCAACGAACCCGGCGAACTGCCGCGCATAGGGCAGGCGCTCGCGGCCTTGCGGGGCATCGACGTGGGCGAGCTCGCCCGGGCGACCACGCGCAATGCCGTCGAGGCATTGCCGAAGCTCGGCGCAGATATTTTTTCGTCGAGGGTCCCCACGGCGTAAACCCTTGTCATCCGGCCGCAGCGGTCGCTCGTTGACTCCTCAGTGCGGCCAGTCCGTCACTGCAACACTTCTGGAGAAACCCCATGACCTCTTCCTTCATCCGTACCGTTCCCGCCATCGTTGCCCTGGGCATCGCCTCCATCGGTTTCTCCGCTTCGGCACAGACCCCGCCGCCGCCCGCCGCGCCGATGACCCCGACCGCTCCGATGGCCGCACCCGCACCCGCCGTCGCACCCCAGCCCACCATGACCGAGAAGGCCAAGACCGGCACCAAGAAGGCCTACAACTCGACCAAGCACGGCGCCAAGAAGGCCGGTCATGCGACCAAGCGCGTCGCCAAGAAGACCGGCAACGCGGTCGCCAACGTCGGTCACAAGGCGGCCGACGGCATGCGCAGCGCCGGCCACAAGATCGGCGAGAAGATCCCCGGCACGCCGGAAAACATGGCGCTGAAGAAGCAGCAGTAATCTGCCGAGGCCCTGTCGAGAAAACCCGCTGCGGCGGGTTTTTCGTCGTTTGTAGACTGCACGGGATATGAAAGTCGCAACAAGCACGTCCGCGACCGCCGCGAAGGCCCGCCTCGCCGGCCTGGCGCCGATCGTGTCCACGCGTACGGTGGTGCTGATCCTGGGCAGCTTCCCGGGCGCGAAGTCGCTGGAATTCGGGCGGTACTATGCCCATCCGCAGAACCACTTCTGGAAGATCTTGCAAGCCGTCTGGCCCTCCCATCCGCTGCCGCCGCCGACCGACCCGTTTGTTGCCCGTGCCGACTGGCTGCTCGCGCGAGGCCTCGGCGTCTGGGACGTGTATGCCGCCTGCGAGCGGGAAGGCAGCCTGGACAGCGCGATCCGCGATGCGGCGGTCAACGATTTCGGCGGGCTCGACCTGCCGCGGCTGGGCGCCGTCGCGCACAACGGCGCCGAGAGCTTCCGGCATTCGCAGCGCGTGATCGACGCGTTCGCCGACGCCCGGCCCGCCTCGGCAGCGCCGTTGCCGGTCTACAGGCTGCCGTCGACCAGCCCGGCCAACGCGTCGTGGAGCTTCGAACGAAAGCTCGAAGCCTGGCACGACGTCTTCGTGCGTCACGGAATCGCCTGATGGCCGTCCGCAAATCCACGCTGCCGGAAGTCAACTTCTCCGACTGGGGCGACATCCGCTACCTGCACCTGGGCACCGAATGGATCCAGGGCTCGATGAAGATCGACGCGCCCTTCGAGATCGAGCTCGAGTACGTGCAGCGGATGATGGCCTGGCTGCTGTTCGTCGAGCCGTCGAGCGTCATGGGCCGGCATGCGATGCAGCTCGGGCTCGGCGCGGCGACGCTGACCAAGTTCAGCCGCAAGCAGTTGCGCATGCGCACCACGGCGGTCGAACTCAACCCGCAGGTCGTGGCGGCGTGCCGCGGCTGGTTCAAGTTGCCGGCCGACGATGCGAAGCTGCAAGTGGTGCTGGCCGATGCCGGCATCGAGATCCGCCGGCCGAAGTGGCTGGGTACGGTCGATGCGCTGCAGGTCGACCTGTACGACCACGAGGCGGCGGCGCCGGTGCTCGACAGCGAAGGCTTCTATGCCGACTGCCGGGCGCTCCTGACCGAGGACGGCGCGATGACGGTCAATCTCTTCGGCCGTTCGTCGAGCTACGAGAAGAGCCTGGAGAAGATCGTCGCTGCCTTCGGCGAACAGGCGGTCTGGGCCTTCAAGCCGACGCGCGAGGGCAATACCGTCGTGCTCGCGCAGCGTACGCCGGTGCGGCCGAAGCGCGACGTGCTGGCCGAACGCGCGCAGGCCGTGCAGACGCGCTGGGGACTGCCGGCGGCCAAATGGCTGCGGGTCTTCAAGCCGCACATCGCCTGATCGTCTGATACCGGAACACCCATGAGCGCCGTTTCGCCCCCCGCTTCGCCACCCGTTCCGGCGCGCCCGCGTCACGAAGGCCCGCTGGAGCTGCGCCAGCTGATCGAGTGGCTGGCCAACGACGGCGTGATCTCGCCGCAGGAGGCCCAGCGCACCATGGCCCGCTGCGCGCAGGCCGAGAGCCGGCAGGCGCCGCTGGCGCGTCTCGCGAACGTCGCGATGACGCGCGAGAAGGACGGCAAGCCGCTCGACCTCGAGATGCTGACCGAATGGCTGGCCGGCCGCG
>JAKONL010000443.1 GCA_022701965.1 Burkholderiaceae bacterium
GCGCCGCCATGCGTGCTGAATTCGAGAAGTTGACGACGCCGCAACGCCTGGACCGCATGCAGGCACGCCAGGCCGAGCGCACGGCCCTGGCCACACGGCGTGCCGACGCGACGCGAAAGTTCTACGCGTCGCTTCGTCCGGAACAGCAGAAGACTTTCGATGCCGAGTCGATGCGTTTCGGTCCGCGGGACGGTCATGGCCCGCGTGGCGAGCATGGTGGTCCCCGTCGCGGTGATCAGGTGTCGATGCCGAAGAGCTGAAGTCGATGCGACCGCCGCGCGACGGCGGGACGTGAAAAAGCCCGCAACGCTTTCGCGTTGCGGGCTTTTTTTATGCGTTGAGGCAGTGCTTACTTGGCCGGAACGAAGACCTGGCCATCCTTCGGCTTGGCCATCTTGGCTTCGTTGCGGACTTCGGCGCGGGTCGTGCCGCTGTTCATCTTGGGTGCGGCGTTGATCTGGCCGTTCGTGCGGGTCGATGCCTGGCCCTTGGGAATGTCGGTGTTCGTCAGGTTGTTGGCGTTGGCCTTGGCTTCCGACTTCACTTCGGCACGCGACTCGGGGTTGGTACCGCTCGGACGCTGCGTCTGTGCGCGATCCGACACGCCCGTTTGTGCGTTGATGTCCTTGGTGCCCGGGGTGGTCTGGGCGGAGGCTGCGCCTGCTGCGAGGAGGCCGGCAACGAAAACGGTGGCGATCAGATTGTGTTTCATGGTGTCTTCCTTCAGGGTGATGATTCGGGATCGATGGGTGCTTCTAAAGAACCGGTTTTCGACGAGCCTTTTCGAAGACTCTGGATGAACATTAGCGAGTCTCCGTCTTCGGAACTGTGAGGCGGCGGCACGCAAATCTGTAGGACGTGAAGGCGCCGCAGCCGAAGATGGAGGAGCGTCCTACAGCGTGTACAAGGAGGGCAACCTACAACCGCATTTCATGTCCTGCCGGACATACGCAATCCGATCGCAATGTCCACCCATCGTTCGTCATCTCCACCGGCCCGCATCGCGGCCGAATCATCGAAGCCGCAATCCGTGACATCGCTCAAGGTCATGACCGTGAACACCCACAAGGGCTTTACCGCACTCAACCGGAAGTTCATCCTGCCGGAGCTGCGCGAGGCGGTGCGCACCGTCGGCGCCGATGTCGTGTTCCTTCAGGAAGTGCAGGGCACGCACGACCACCATGCGCAAAAGCACAGCAACTGGCCCGAGGCGCCGCACCACGAATTCCTCGCTGACACGATGTGGCCGCAGTTCGCGTACGGCCGCAACGCGGTCTATCCGAAAGGGCATCACGGCAATGCGGTGCTCTCCAAGTTCCCGATCGTCAACTACACCAATCACGACGTGTCGATCGCCGGGCCGGAGAAGCGCGGGCTGCTGCATTGCGCGCTGCGCATACCGGGCCGCGTCGCCGAGGTGCATGTGATCTGCGCGCATCTGGGCCTGGCCGAATCGCATCGCCAGCAGCAGCTCGAACTGCTCTGCAACATCGTGCGCGACGAGGTGCCCGCCGATGCGCCACTGGTGGTGGCCGGCGACTTCAACGACTGGCGCGGCCGCGCGCACGACATCCTCGAGAAGGGAGCGTCGCTGCGCGAGGTGTTCGTGCAGGCCCACGGCGCCGCGGCCCGGACGTTCCCGGCGCTCTTCCCGCTCCTGTCGCTGGACCGGATCTACGTGCGCAACGCGGGCGTGCATTCGCCCGTCGTGCTGCCGCGCCGTCCGTGGTCGCATCTGTCGGACCATGCACCGCTGGTGGCGGAGATCCAGCTGTGAACCGCTGGATCGCGGGCAACGCGGTCGAGCTTCTGGAGAACGGCGAGGAGTTCTTCCCGCGCGTGTTCGATGCGATCCGCGCCGCCGAGCGCGAGGTGGTCATCGAGACCTTCATCCTGTTCGAGGACAAGGTCGGCAAGGGGCTGCATGCCGCGATGCGCGAGGCGGCGCTGCGCGGCGTCAAGGTCGACCTGATGATCGACGGCTTCGGTTCGCCCGACCTCTCGCCCGAGTACATCGGCGGGCTGACCTCGGCCGGCGTGCGGGTGCGGGTGTTCGATCCCGGCCAGCGTTTCTTCGGGCAGCGCCTGAACATCTTCCGCCGCATGCATCGCAAGATCGTGGTGATCGACGGCACGACGGCGTTCGTCGGCGGCATCAACTACTCGGCCGACCATCTGCTGGACTTCGGACCGCAGGGCAAGCAGGACTACGCGGTCGAGCTCACCGGGCCGATCGTCGTGGAGATCCATCGCTTCGTGCTGCGCGCGATCGCCGTCGGCGGCAAGAACCCGGGCTGGTTCCGCCGCCGGATCAGGGAGGCCAACCACGACGAGCAGCACGCGCATACCGGCGACGCCGAAATCCGTTTCGTCACCCGCGACAACCGTCGCCACACCAACGACATCGAACGCGAATACCGCCTTGCGATCCGCTCGGCGCGCCATCGTGTCGTGATCGCGAACGCGTATTTCTTTCCCGGCTATCGGCTGATCCAGGAGATGCGTCGCGCAGCCAAGCGCGGCGTCGACGTGCGGCTGATCCTGCAGGGCGAGCCGGACATGCCGATCGTCAAGACCGCGGCCACGATGCTCTACCACCACCTGCTGCATGCCGGCGTGCGCATCTACGAGTACTGCGAGCGCCCGCTGCACGGCAAGGTCGCGCTGATGGACGACCGCTGGAGCACGGTCGGTTCGAGCAACCTCGATCCGCTGAGCCTGTCGCTGAACCTCGAGTCGAACGTCGTCATCCGCGACCGGGCCTTCAACGAGCTGCTGCACGGCCGGCTCGACCACCTGATGCAGCACGCCTGCAAGCAGATCACGACCGACCAGCTCACCGGCTGGAGCGGCTGGCGCCTGGTGCGCAGCTTCTTCATCTTCCACCTGCTGCGCTGGTGGCCGTCGATGGTGGGCTGGTTGCCGCGCCACACGCCCAAGCTCAAGCCGCTGCACCTGCCCGAGCCCCGCCCGGGCGGCGCCACCCAGACGGACGTCGCATGACCACGGTCGCGGCCGGTTCGGGATCGACCTGGTCGCGGCTTCGGCGCAAGACGTGGTGGCCCTGGGCCAAGCGGATCGCGGTCGGCGGCTTCGCGGTCTTCGTGATCGCGATGCTGGTCATCAACGCCCGCGCGATCGAATGGGGCGAGGTGTTCACGGCCGTGCGTGCCTATCCGGTGCGCACGCTGCTGATCGCGGCGGCGCTGGGCGCGACCAGCCATCTGGTCTACAGCACCTTCGACCTGATCGGGCGCCACTACACCGGCCACAGGCTCGGAGCGCCGACCGTGATGGCGATCGCGTTCGTGAGCTACGCCTTCAACCTGAACCTCGGCACGGTCGTCGGTGCGGTGGCGATGCGGGTGAGGCTCTACACGCGGCTGGGTCTGGACGGCGCCGACGTGGCACGCATCGTCGGCGCGAGCATGCTGACCAACTGGCTGGGCTACATGCTGCTTGCCGGCCTGGCTTTCATGTGGTGGCCGCTCGCCCTGCCCGCGGACTGGCATGTCGGCGTCGGCGTGCTGCATGTCGCGGGTGGCGTGCTGGTGGCCGTGGCGGTCGGCTACGTGGCGATGTGTGCGTTCTCGAAGCGCCGAGAGTGGACGGTGCGCGGGCAGGAGATCGCGCTGCCCGGTTTCCGCGTGGCGGTGGTCCAGCTGGCCATCTCCAGCGCCAACTGGGCGCTGATGGGCGCGACGATGTACATCCTGCTCCAGGGCAAGGTCGCCTATCCGGTGGTGCTCGGCGTGTTGCTGATCGGTGCGGTGGCGGGTCTGCTGTCGCGGGTGCCGGCCGGACTGGGCGTGCTGGAGGCGGTCTTCGTGGCGCTGCTGTCGGCACAGATGTCGCAGCCGGCGCTGATCGCCGGGGTGCTGCTCTATCGCGCGTTCTACTACTGGGCACCACTGCTGGTGGCCGGTCTGCTCTACCTCGCGATGGAAGCCAGCGCAAAGAGACTGGCGGCAACAGGGTCGGACACCTGACTGTATATTCGTACAGTGCACATACAAAGCAAGCTCGCCATCCTCGCCGATGCCGCCAAATACGACGCATCGTGCGCGTCCAGCGGCACCAGCAAGCGCAACTCGGTCGGCGGTCGCGGCATCGGATCGACCGAAGGCTCGGGCATCTGCCACAGCTACGCGCCCGACGGCCGCTGCATCTCGCTGCTGAAGATCCTGCTGACCAACTTCTGCCAGTACGACTGCCTGTACTGCGTCAACCGTGTCACCAGCAATGTGCCGCGCGCGCGCTTCACGGTCGACGAGGTCGTGCAGCTCACGCTCGACTTCTACCGCCGCAACTGCATCGAGGGCCTGTTCCTGTCGAGCGGCATCATCCAGAGCCCGGACTACACGATGGAGCAGGTGGTCGAAGTCGCGCGCCGGTTGCGCGTGGATCACGACTTCCGCGGCTACATCCATCTCAAGACCATTCCCGACGCTTCGCCCGAACTGCTGCAGAAGGCCGGCCTGTACGCCGACCGCCTGAGCATCAACGTCGAGCTGCCGACCATCGAAGGCCTCGAATCGCTCGCACCCGAGAAGGACGGCGCGGCCATCCGCCGGTCGATGGCGAACCTGCGCGTTCACATCGACGATGCGAAGGGCGAGGCGCGCGATGCGGCGGCGGTGTCGGTGATGTCGATGCCGCAATCGAAGGCCGTGCGCGCCAAGGCGCCGAAGTTCGCGCCCGCCGGGCAGAGTACCCAGATGATCGTCGGCGCCGATGCGACCGACGACCGAACCATCCTCGCGACCAGCGCCAATCTCTACGGCGCCTACCGGCTGCGCCGCGTGTACTACTCGGCCTTCAGTCCGATCCCGGACGCCTCGTCGTCGCTGCCGCTGTCGGCGCCACCGATGGTGCGCGAGCACCGCCTCTACCAGGCCGACTGGCTGATGCGCTTCTACGGCTTCGCGCACGACGAGATCGTGCCGCTGGGCGTCGCCGGCCAGCCCGACCGGCCGGGCAGCGGCATGCTGTCGCTCGACGTCGACCCGAAGCTCGCCTGGGCGCTGGCGCATCGCGAGCGCTTCCCGGTCGACCTCAACGTGGCGCCGCGCGAGATGATCCTGCGCGTGCCCGGACTCGGCGTGAAGGCGGTCGAGCGCCTGCTGGTCGCGCGCCGCGTGCGAAAGCTGCGCAGCGACGATCTCTCGCGCCTGCACGTGCCGCTCAAGAAGGTGATGCCTTTCGTGGTGCTGGCCGACCACCGCCCCGGGCGCGCACTCGATGCCGCCGATCTCGCGGCGCGACTGAAGCCCCCGCCGGTTCAAGCCTCGCTGTTTTCCGCCTGAGCGCCTACAGGGCCGCCATGCGCCGGACCTGAGATTCGTCCGCATGACACCGCACATCGTCACGCTCGACGGCGATACCGACTGGCCCGGCTTCCGCCAGGAAGCGCGCACCCTGCTGGCCAGGCAGGTGCCTCCCGAGGACGTGGTGTGGCACACGCGGGCCAGTGCCGCCGCCGATCTGTTCGCCGCCGACGATGCCACCGCCCCTACCGTCGCCACGGCTTCCGCGGCACCCGCACATGCACCTGTCGGCGCGTCGGCTTCGGTCGTTCCGCCGGCATTCGTCAGGTTGTGCGAGACCGTGGTCCTGCACGGCGACCCTTCGCGTTTCGGGCTGCTCTACCGTCTGCTCTGGCGCCTGGTGCACGAGCGCGGCCTGCGCGACGATCCGCTCGACGCGGACCGCGTGCATGCGCAGCACATGGCACAGGCCGTGCGACGCGACATGCACAAGATGAAGGCCTTCGTACGGTTCCGCAGCATCGTGCAGCCGGGTGAACCGGAGCCCGTGCACGTGGCGTGGTTCGAGCCGGTGCACCACATCGTCGAGGCGGTGGCGCCGTTCTTCGCGCGCCGCTTCACCCAGATGCGCTGGGTCATCCTGACGCCGGAGCGTTCGCTGCGGTGGGAGCCCCCCGGCGCGGAAGCCGGCGTGCTGACCTTCGGCCCCGGCGCGAGCCGCCACGACGCGCCGCCCGCGGATGCCGGCGAGGCGCTCTGGCTCACCTACTACCAGCACATCTTCAATCCCGCGCGCCTCAAGCTCGCGATGATGCAGAAGGAGATGCCGCGGCGCTACTGGCGCAACCTGCCCGAAGCCGAGCTCATTACGCCGCTGACCATGGACGCCATGGCGCGCAGCGGCAAGATGATCGACGCACCGCCCACCGTCCCGGCGCGCCGCATCGCGATCGTCGAGGCACCTGCGCCGTCGCTGCTTCCGGTGCTGGCGCTGTCGGACGATCCTGCCGAAGCCCTGGCGCAGCTCAAGGACGCGACCCAGCGTTGCCGCGAATGCCCGATCGGCGCGCATGCGACGCAGTCGGTCTTCGGCGAAGGGCCGGTCGGCGCGGCGCTGATGGTCGTGGGCGAACAGCCGGGTGATCAGGAAGACCTGCGCGGCCGTCCTTTCGTCGGCCCGGCCGGGCAGCTCTTCGATCGCGCGATCGCCCAGCTCGGCTGGCCGCGCGAGGCGCTGTACGTGACCAATGCGGTCAAGCATTTCAAGTTCGAGCTGCGTGGCAAGCGCCGCATCCACAAGACGCCGGCGCAGCAGGAAGCCGCCGCCTGCCACCACTGGCTGGAGAGCGAGATGGCGCAGGTCAGGCCGCGGGCGCTGGTCGCGCTCGGCGCGACGGCCGCGCGTGCGCTGCTCGGCCGGCCGGTGGCCGTGATGAAGGAGCGCGGGCAGTGGTACACCGACCCGCACGGGCGCCAGGTGCTCGTCACGTTGCATCCGTCGGCGCTGCTGCGGGCCGATCCGGTACATCACGAGGAAGCCTATGCCGCATGGCTGCGCGACCTTTCGCTCGCGAGCGGGCTGATCGGCGTCGTCGCCTAGCGAAGAATCCGGGCCGAATTCCGGCAACGGCGCCTAAACTCTTGTTGCACTGCAGCAAAAAGGCCTCCGCAGGCCTATAGTGGATCAACTCCGTACCGGAACCTTCCATGCCAAACACTTTCGCTTCCCGCTACTTCAATCCGTTCATGCTGTGGACGGATGTCGCCCTGAAGACGCAGGAGATGCTGTTGTCCTCGGGCGCGGTGATCCGGATGCGCACCGAGCGCATGGCGGTCGCCGGCCTGGTGCCGAACGCGGCCGACATCGCCGAGTTCCACCTGATGAGCGAGGAGAAGCTCGCCGCCGCCGGCCAGTCCGGCGCGGCGATCGCCAACCAGCTCCAGGTCGCGGGCCAGGCCCTGATGCAGCGCACGGTGCGGCACTGGTTCGGCAGCGCATCGGCGCTGATCGGGCTCGTCACCAGCCTGACCCCGGCGCAGGCGGCGGCGAATGGCCACGAGTGGCTGCAGGCGAATGCACGGGCGACCGCGTCGGTGACGCAGCTGTCGAGCGTCGGGGCGCGCGTCGTGCAGCGCGGCTTGAAGCCGATCCACGCGAAAGCGACGGCCAACGCGCGCCGGCTGGCGGCCTACGAAGCCTGACGGCTCGTTCCGGCGGCTGTCTTGGCAGCCACCAGTCGCAGCAGCGTGATCTCCGACGGCGCACCGAAGCGCTTGGGCGGACCCCAGTAACCAGTGCCCCGGCTGGTATAGACCCACATCCCGCCGAGCATGTTCAGCCCGGCCGTGAACGGCTGCTGCAGCGGCACGGCCAGGTTCCACGGAAAGAACTGCCCGCCGTGCGTGTGGCCCGAGAGCTGCAGCTGGAAACCCGCCGCCATCGCCGCGGGCGCGCTGCGGGGCTGATGGGCGAGCAGCACACGGGTCGTGGCGCCCGACGGCGCACCGGCCAGCGCGGCGACCGGGTCGCTGGCCTGCGCCGCGTCGAAGTGCGCGGCATTGAAATCGGTCACGCCGGCGAGCACCAGCGTCGCGTCGTCGATCTCCTCGTCGTTCTGCGCCGCGCCCGCGCCCGTCGCGGCGATCAGCACGTGCTCGTTCATCAGCACCCGCATGCCGAGCCGGCGCAGTTCCGCGACCCAGGCCGGCGCCCCGGCGTAGTACTCGTGGTTGCCGGTGACCGCGAAGGTGCCGTGACGCGCCCGCAGGTCGGCCAGCGGCGCGATGTGGGGCCGCAGCGCGGCCACCGTGCCGTCCACCAGGTCGCCGGTGATCGCGATCGCGTCGGGTTCCAGCCGGTTGACCCGGTCGACGATGCGCTGGATGTAGCCGCGCCGGATCGTCGGGCCGACGTGCAGGTCGCTCAATTGCGCGATGGTGAAACCCTCGAACGCCGCGGGCAGGCCCGTGATCGGCACGTCGACGCGCTTGACGGGCGCGGTGCGGCGGGCGTTGAAGAAGCCGATCGCCGAGGAGGCCGTGGCCATCAGCGGAATCGCGAACGCGCTCCAGCGCCCGACGCTCCGCCAGTCGACCGCCAGGCCGGCCGCGGCCTGCGCCAGCCAGGTCAGGATCAGGCCGGCATCGCGCAGCAGCGTGAGCACCGCCATCGACGAGAACCAGCCCATCGCGAGCAGTCCGAGCCATTGCCATGCCCTCGAGAGCGTTTCGCCGCGGGTCCACAGCCCGACGAAAGGCAGCGGAATGGTCGCCGCCGATACCGTGAGCGCCAGCAGCAGGAGCCCGGCGGCCGCCGGGCTCGCGGCGAGGATCGGTGGCACGAGCCGCAGGGCGATGTAGACGTGCAGCAGCGCGGTGAGGAGGGAGAGAGGGCGAAGCGGCATGCGGCTTTCGTGGGAACGGCGAATCCGGGAGTTGCGAGGCGTCCGGTCCGCATTCAAGCCCCGTGCCAGCAATCGCGCGCTGGCACAGGCGTTGCATGCGCGTTCTGCATCAAACAGCAGGACCTTCTTCCCATGAACCGCAACGACGTTACCGAGAAAATCATCACCGCCAAGGTCGCCAACGGCATCCAGTGGGCCGACGTGGCCGAAAAGGTCGGGCTGTCGAAGGAATGGGTCACGGCCGGCTGCCTCGGCCAGATGACCTTCGACGCCGCGCAGGCGAAAACCGTCGGCGAGATCTTCGGGCTCACCGCCGAGGAACAGAAATGGCTGCAGGTCGTGCCGTACAAGGGTTCGCTGCCCACGCCGGTGCCGACCGACCCGCTGATCTACCGCTGGTACGAGATCGTCAGCGTCTACGGCACCACGATCAAGGAGCTGATCCACGAGGAGTTCGGCGACGGCATCATGAGCGCGATCGACTTCAGCATGGACATCCAGCGCACCGCCGACCCCAAGGGCGACCGCGTCGCCGTGGTGCTCTCGGGCAAGTTCCTGCCGTACAGGCAGTACTAGTACCGGTACCGGGCTACATCACGCCGAAGGTGCGGAAGGCCTCGACGGTGCTCATGCCGTTGGCGATGGCCGTACGCACGGCGCTCTCGGTGCCGGCCTTCTCCAGCGCGAGCCGGATCGCCTCGTCCTCGGCCTCGCGCGGAATCACCAGCACGCCGTCCTGGTCGCCGAAGACGATGTCGCCCGGGCGCACCCGGATGCCCTGGATCTCCACCGGCACCCGGTAGTCGACCACCTTGCCGCGCGGACCCTGGTCCTGCGAATAGCCGCCGTACGAGAACACCGGCAGCCCGAGCTCCAGCACCTCGGAGGTGTCGCGCGAGTAGCCGTCGAGCACGGCGCCCGCCGCCTTCAGGTGCAGCGCGCGCGTGGTCATGAGTCCGCCCCAGAGCGCGAACTGCGGCGCGGCGCCGGTCGCGACGTAGACCTCGTGCGGCTTCAGGTCGTCGAGCGCCTCGAACAGCAGCCCGAAGGCCTGCTTGCTCAACGGCGTGCGGCCCTCGGGCTCGGAGCGCGCGAAGCAGTTGGTCTCCAGCACCGGCATCGCACGCCCGGCGATCACCATCGAGCGCTCGACCGGCTTGATCGCCGGCGGCAGGAACTGGTGCATGAATCCCATCGTGTCCAGGATGTCGCCCACCACCGCCGGGAACAGGCGCGTGCGCATCAGGCCGAACAGCTCGTCATCGTCTTTCCACATCGTTTCGTCTCCTTGTCGTGTGAGGCGATTGAATGCGCACATCGGCGGCGGCACAACCGGCAACTACCCGGCACCGGCCTCGCGGACCCCTGAAAACGGCCGTGTAGACTGCTCGGTTTTTCGCTCTGGCGGCAGGTGCAGGTCTCGCAGCGCACAGCTTTTCCCCCCCATACCGGCTCCCGAGGCCCCGGCGGCTCGACGCTCGTCGGCCTGCTGGCCCGGCTCGCGGACCCGCTGGTGCCCGAATCGGACCGCTCGATTTCCGAGCGGCTGAGCCAATGGCTGCGCTGGACCGATGCGATATCGCTTTCGTCGGTGCTCGAAGGCCCGTCCGCGGGTGGCGCTTCGTCCCGTGCGGG
>JAKONL010000450.1 GCA_022701965.1 Burkholderiaceae bacterium
CGGCGACAACGTGAGCATCACGGTCAAGCTGATCAACCCGATCGCCATGGAAGAAGGCCTGCGCTTCGCCATCCGCGAAGGCGGCAAGACCGTCGGCTCGGGCGTCGTGGCCAAGGTCCTCGCTTAATTTGTACGGTCAAGGACATATCACCATGGCAACCAAGCAAAAGATCCGCATCCGCCTGAAGGCGTTCGATTACAAGCTGATCGACCAGTCCGCTGCGGAAATCGTCGATACCGCCAAGCGCACCGGCGCGATCGTCAAGGGCCCCGTGCCCCTGCCGACCCGCATGAAGCGCTTCGACATCCTGCGCTCGCCGCACGTCAACAAGACGTCGCGCGACCAGCTGGAAATCCGCACGCACCAGCGTCTGATGGACATCGTCGACCCGACCGACAAGACGGTCGACGCGCTGATGAAGCTCGATCTGCCGGCTGGCGTCGACGTCGAGATCAAGCTGCAGTAATCCGCGGTTTCGCGATCGCCAGAGCCCGTTGGCAGCAATGCCTTCGGGCTTTTGGCTTTTCATGGCGTATCGAAGCTGTGGCATTCTTGCGCGGCTTCCGGCGACCGATGACGGCGCTGGACAAGGAGTTTTCATGGCTACTGCTTTTTTCCACCGGGCATCGTTGTCTGCAGCCGTCCTGACTCTCGCCGCCTGCGGCGGGGGCGGCGGTGGCGGGAGCGACGTCGCGGGCGTGAATCCCGGCACCGCGACACCGGCTGCGCCGGCAGCGGCATCGGTCGTCGTCCAGGGTGTCGCGACCTTCGACTTCGTGCCTTCCACGACCGGCGGCCGGCTCGACTACGGCGCCATCGTCGCCAAGCCGATCCGTGCGGCGACCGTCGAGCTCGTCGGCGCCGACGGCAGCGTGCTGGCCAGCGGCGTCACGAACGACGCCGGTCGCTATTCGCTGCCGGTGACCGCCGACACGCAGGTCAGCGTACGCGTGCGAGCCCAGTCGAAAGGCACCGGTACGGCGAACTGGGATTTCACCGTTCGCGACAACACCGCATCCGATGCCGTCTACGCCATCGCATCGGCGGCGTTTTCCAGCGGCTCGGCTGCCTCCGTGCAACGCGACATCAACGCGCCCTCCGGCTGGAACGGCACCGACTACGACGCCGTGCGGCCCGCCGGTGCCTTCGTGCTGCTGGACACCGTCTACACGAACGTCCTGAAGGTCGCGACGGTGGCGCCGACGGCGAACTTCCCCGTGTTGAAGGTGTTCTGGAGCCCCGCCAACGTCGGTGCTTCCGGCGATCGCACGCTCGGACAGATCGGTACGACTTCGTTCCTGGAAAGCAGCAACGGCGATCGCTCGATCTATGTGCTGGGCCGCGCCAACGTCGATACGGACGAATACGACACCTCCGTGGTCTCGCACGAGTGGGGCCACTACTACCAGTCGGCGTTCAGCCGGGACGATTCGCCCGGCGGAACGCACAGCGCGCGCGACCTGCTCGACCGGCGGCTGGCGTTCTCGGAGGGCTGGGGCAATGCATGGTCCGGTATCGCCCTGGGGCGCTCCACCTATACCGACTCCTCCGGCGCGCGTCAGGCGCTCGGTTTCTCGCTGGACCTGAGTACCGGGCCGCAGACCAACCGCGGCTGGTTCCGGGAGTCATCCATCCAGTCCATCTTCTGGAATCTCGACCGCTTGGGCGGGTTCGGAGCGATCCACACCGCGATGACGGGACCGTTCAGGACCGGCTTGCCGGTGACCTCGATCCATCCGTTCGCCGCGGCGTATGCGACGGGCACGCCGTCGCAGTCGGGCACGCTGGTGGGGTTGCTGCAGGAACAGTCGATCAGCGGTTCGACCACGCAGCCTTGGGGCGATGCGGAAGTCAACAATGGCGGAGTCGCCCTGGCACTGCCGCTCTATCAGCGTGCGGACTCGCCGGTGTGCGTGACCAACCAGGCAGGCCAGGGCAACCGGCTCGGACGTTTCGCCTATGTTCGATTCACGACGGCCGCCAGCGGCAACCGCCGCATCGTCGTCTCCGGCGCGGCGGATACGGATCCCGATTTCGAGGTCTTCCACGGCGGCAGGATCGCCGGTGCCTACGGCAGCGCGGCCGGCGTGGAGAACGCGCTGGTCGGCGTGCCGGCCGGCGAGAGCGTGCTGGCGGTCTACGACGCCAAAGCCACGACGTCGTGTTTCACCGTATCGATCAACTAAGGAAAGCGCAATGACCAGTTCATCGATGTTCGCGCTCAGGGCCTCGGGCATTCTCCTCGTCTGCGGTTCGACGATCGCCCTGCCGGCTTGCGCGGAGACTTCGCGTTCACCAGCGACGCACGCCGCAAATGCGAATTCGAATTCGAATTCGAAGGCGCCGATGAGGAGCGCCGCACCGCTCAAGGCGAACGGGTCGGGCATCGACGTGCAGTTCCGCATCGACGGCACATCGCGTGTCGGAGAGCCTCTGCGCATCATGCTCGGTTTCGCCGGCACCGCTACGCAGTCCGGCGCGAGCGTCAGGTTCGAAGCCGACAGCGGACTGCTGCTGCCGGAGTCGTACAGGCAGGCAATTCCCGTGTCCGGCGATGGAGCTGCCTTGCCGCAAATGGTGATGGTCACGCCGACGGCCGAAGGCTTGTCGTACCTCCATGTCTTCACGACCCAGAACGGCGTCACCAGCGTCAGCTCGATTCCGGTGCAGACCGGCACGCCGAGCGTCAGGAAGCCGGACGCAAACCTGCGCTCGACACCCGACGGCGATGTCCTGAAGACGATGCCGGTCCGGTGATGGCGATCTGGCAACTTGCGAGAGTTGCCGCCGGCGAGCTATAATCTTCGGCTCTGCACGTTTTGCGCATCCTGCGCTCTGGCGTCGCCGAGCTTTATCAACCTCTTTTCGTGAACCGCGAGCCGAAACCCGGCAAGCTGGCTCAACGCCGTTGCCAATTGAAGTGACGGCGGCGAGAGGAGACTTCCATTTTTGGAGAAAACAAATGAGTCTGAGCAACTCCCTCGGGTTGCTGGGCCGCAAGGTGGGGATGATGCGTCTCTTCACCGATGACGGGGATGCAGTTCCTGTCACGGTGGTGGATGTGTCCAACAACCGTGTGACCCAGATCAAGTCCCAAGAGACCGACGGCTACGTCGCCCTCCAG
>JAKONL010000476.1 GCA_022701965.1 Burkholderiaceae bacterium
CCATCATTACGTTGAATTGACGATCACCGGCTGTCATCCTATCGTCGGAGCAGATTCAAGTCGATGGTGCATCAGAACGCATCAAACAAACAACGGAGACAGACCATGCATTCGACCCCCGGCACGATCACCCGCCGCAGCGCCTTGCGCACGCTTTCCACCCTGCCGGCCGCAGGCATCGTGACGGCGCTGCCGCGCATGGCGCGCGCGGCCGAGTTCACCTACAAGTACGGCAACAACCTGCCGGTGACCCATCCGCTGAACGTGCGCGCCCAGGAGGCGATGGACCGGATCCTCAAGGAGACCAACGGCCGGGTCGACATCAAGATCTTTCCGAACAACCAGTTGGGCGGCGACACCGACATGCTCGCGCAGGTGCGCTCGGGCGGCATCGAGTTCTTCACGCCGTCGGCGCTGGTCATCGCCACGCTGGTGCCGGTCGCGGCCATCAACGCCATCGGCTTCGCGTTCTCCGACTACGGCCAGGTCTGGTCGGCGATGGACGGCAAGCTCGGCGCCCACGTGCGCGAGGCCATCGGCAAGACGCGGCTCTACGCGTTCGAGAAGATGTGGGACAACGGCTTCCGCCAGACCACCAGCTCCAAGGCGCCCGTGACCTCGGCCAAGGACCTCGACGGCCTGAAGATCCGCGTGCCGGTGAGCCCGCTGTCGATCTCGATGTTCAAGAGCCTGGGCGCCTCGCCGGCCAGCCTGCAGTTCAGCGAGGTGTATTCGTCGCTGCAGACCAAGATCGTCGACGCGCAGGAGAACCCGCTGCCGATCATCCAGGTCGCCAAGCTCTACGAGGTGCAGAAGTTCGCCTCGCTGACCAACCACATCTGGGACGGCTACTGGTTCGTCGCCAACGGCCGCGCCTGGGACCGCCTGCCGCCCGACCTCAGGACCATCGTCGCCGCGGCCATCAACGAGTCGGGCATGAAGCAGCGGGAAGACATCAGGAAGCTCAACGAATCGGTCGTCTCCGACCTGCAGGGCAAGGGCCTGGCCATCAACCGCCCCGCGCCCGAGACCTTCCGCGCCAAGCTGCGCGAGTCCGGCTTCTACGGCGAGTGGAAGGGTCGCTTCGGCGACGAGGCCTGGGGCCTGCTCGAGCAGACCGTCGGCAAGCTCGCCTGATGGCGCTCGCTCAAACCTTCGACCCCGCCGCGCCGCCGGCCAACGCCTTGAGCGTGCGTGCGGCGCGCATCGACCGCGTCGCCGGCAGCGTGATCGAATCCGTCGCCGCCGCACTGGTGCTGGTCGAGATCGTCTTGCTGTTCGCCGGTGTGGTGGCGCGCTACGTGTTCCACGCGCCGCTGGTCTGGTCCGATGAGCTGGCGTCGATCTTCTTCCTGTGGCTGTCGATGCTCGGCGCGGTCGTCGCGCTGCGCCGCGGCGAGCACATGCGCATGACCGCGGTGGTCGGCAACGTGAGCCCGCCCGCGCGCCGCATGCTGGAGGCGCTGGCCATCGCGGCGTCGCTGGCCTTCCTGGTGCTGGTGATGCATCCGGCCTTCGAGTATGCGGACGAGGAGCGCTTCATCGTCACGCCCGCGCTGGAGATCAGCAACGCCTGGCGCGCGGCGGCGATCCCGGTGGGCGTTGGCCTGATGATCGTCTTCGGCGCACTGCGGCTGCTGCGCTTCTCGACCTTCCGCGAGATCGGCCTCACGCTCGCTGCCGTCGCGCTGGTGGTCGGCGCGTTCTGGCTCGCGCAGCCGGTCTTCGCCACGCTCGGCAAGCTCAACCTGGTGGTGTTCTTCCTGGTGGTGGTCGCGGTCAACGTGTTCGCCGGCGTGCCGATCGCGTTCTCGTTCGCGCTGGCCACCTTCGGCTACCTCGCGCTCACGACCTCGACGCCGATGGTGGTGATGGTCGGGCGCATGGACGAGGGCATGAGCCACCTGATCATGCTGGCGGTGCCGCTGTTCATCTTCCTGGGGGCGCTGATCGAGATGACCGGCATGGCCAAGGCCATGATCCAGTTCCTTGCCAGCCTGCTGGGGCATGTGCGCGGCGGCCTGTCGTACGTGCTGATCGGGGCGATGTACCTGGTCTCGGGCATCTCCGGCTCGAAGATCGCCGACATGGCGGCCATCGCGCCGGTGCTGTTCCCGGAGATGCGAAAGCGCGGCGCCAAGCCGGGCGACCTGGTGGCGCTGCTGTCGGCCACCGGCGCGCAGACCGAGACCATCCCGCCGTCGATCGTGCTGATCACCATCGGCTCGGTCACCGGCGTGTCGATCGCGGCGCTGTTCACCGGCGGCATGGTGCCGGCGCTGGTGCTCGGGCTGTGCCTGTGCAGCGTGGTCTGGTGGCGCTACCGCAAGGAAGACCTGAGCGGCGTCGAGGTGCATTCGGGCCGCCAGATCGGACGCTACATGGTGATCGCGCTGCCGGCCATCCTGCTGCCGTTCGTGATCCGCGCGGCGGTGGTGGAGGGCGTCGCGACCGCCACCGAGGTGTCGACCATCGGCGTCGTCTATTCGGTGCTCGCGGGTCTGCTGCTCTACCGCCGGTTCGACTGGCGCCGCCTCAAGCCGATGCTGATCGAGACCGCGTCGCTCTCGGGCGCCATCATGTTCATCGTCGGCTGCGCCACGGCGATGGCCTGGGGGCTCACGCAGTCCGGCTTCTCCACCGACCTCGCGCGGATGATGTCCGCCGTGCCCGGCGGCGCCTACGGCTTCCTCGCGATCTCGATCGTCGCCTTCATCGTGCTGGGCTGCGTGCTCGAAGGCATTCCGGCCATCGTGCTGTTCGGGCCGCTCCTGTTCCCGATCGCCGCGCAGGTCGGCGTGCATCCGGTGCACTACGCGATGGTCGTGATCTTCGCGATGGGCACCGGCCTGTTCGCACCGCCCATCGGCGTGGGCTACTACGGCGCCTGCGCGGTCGCCAAGGTCGACCCGAACGAGGGCATGAAATACATCGGGGGCTACATGGCCGCGCTGCTGGTCGGCCTGGTGCTGGTCGCCGCCGTGCCCTGGTTCTCGACAGGTTTCCTCGCGAAATGACATCCACCCCGAACCACAACATCACCAAGACGGGACCATCCTCATGAGCCGCCATTTCGGAGAGATCCGCCAGCTGGGCTATGTCGTGCACGACATCGAAGCCGCGATGAAGTACTGGAGCGAGACGCTGGGCGTCGGTCCCTGGTACTACAACCCGAAGGTGCCGATCGTCAACTACGAGTACGACGGCCAGACCTACGAGCCGCACAACTCGGTCGCGCTCGCCAACTCGGGCTTCGTGCAGGTCGAGCTGATCCAGACGCGCAACGACGTGCCCTCGATGTACCGCGATTTCCTGCAGGCCGGGCGCACCGGACTGCAGCACGTCGCCTACTGGACCGAGTCGTACGACGCCGACGTCGAGCGGCTCCTCGCACAGGGTTTCAGGCCGAAGATGAGCGGCGAGGTCGGCGCGCGCGGGCGCTTCATCTACTTCGACACCGAATACCACCCGGGCACGGTGATCGAGCTGTCGGAGGTTGCCGGGCCGAAGGGGAAGATGTTCGACCTGATCCGAGAGACGTCGAAGACCTGGGACGGCTCGACCGATCCGGTGCGGCCCTTTCCCGACCTGTCGACGCTGTGACCCATCCCGAGCGCATCCGCGCCACCTACCTGATCGAGACGCCGGTCGAGCCGGCCGACGTCGCCGAGGTCATGGCCGGCGAACAGTCCTGCGGCACGTTCAAGCGCGTCGAGGGCGAGACCGACGCGCTGCGCGCCCGGGCGCGGGCGACGGTCGAATCCGTCGTCGAGCTCGAGGCGGTCGGCGCGCCGAGCCTGCCCAACGCGCTGCTGGAGCGCAACGGCACGCCCGGTCCGTGGCGGCGCGCGCGCGTGGAGATCTCGTT
>JAKONL010000492.1 GCA_022701965.1 Burkholderiaceae bacterium
GAAGTCGAAGTTATGGTCCTGGAAATCGACGAAGACAAGCGCCGCATCAGCCTGGGCATGAAGCAGTGCAAGGCCAACCCGTGGCAAGAGTTCGCGCAGAACACCAAGCGCGGCGACCGCGTCAAGGGCCCGATCAAGTCGATCACCGACTTCGGCGTGTTCGTGGGTCTGGCTGCCGGCATCGACGGCCTGGTTCACCTCTCGGACCTCTCGTGGAACGAAGCCGGCGAAACCGCCGTTCGCAACTACAAGAAGGGCCAGGAAGTCGAAGCGATCGTGCTGGCAGTCGACGTCGACCGCGAGCGCATCAGCCTCGGCATCAAGCAGCTCGACAGCGATCCGTTCACCACGTTCACCACCGTCAACGACAAGGGCCAGATCGTCACCGGCAAGGTCAAGACCGTCGACGCCAAGGGTGCCGAGATCGACCTGGGCGAGGACATCCTCGGCTACCTGCGTGCTTCGGAAATCTCCCGCGACCGCGTGGAAGATGCCCGCAACGTGCTCAAGGAAGGCGATGAAGTCACTGCCGTCGTGCTGAACGTGGATCGCAAGACCCGCAACATCCAGCTGTCGATCAAGCAGAAGGACATGGTCGACGAACAAGGCGCCATGGCCAGCCTGAGCCAGCAGTCGTCGCGCGAGAACGCCGGCACGACCAGCCTGGGTGCATTGCTGCGCGCCAAGCTGGACAATTCCGAGAAGTAAGGTTCGCCCCCAGGCTTGCGCACTTCGTGTCGCAGCGCCTACCCCCTTCCGGGGGCGACACCTGCGGCCGGGCAAAGCCCGTTCCGCGATGTCCTGGGATGGAAAGAAGGGCGCCGGCTGGCGCCCTTTTCTTTTGCAACGTTTGCGGTATGGACCATGACACGCTCTGACCTCGTCGAAGAACTCGCGGCCCGCTTCGCGCAGCTGACGCATCGCGACGCCGAATACGCCGTCAAGACGATCCTGGACGCGATGAGCGATGCGATGGTGCGCGGGCACCGGATCGAGATTCGCGGGTTCGGCAGCTTCTCGGTGAACCGGCGGCCACCGCGGATCGGGCGCAATCCGCGCTCCGGCGAGAGCGTGCAGATACCGGAGAAGCGGGTGCCGCATTTCAAGCCCGGCAAGGCATTGCGCGAAGCGGTGGATGCCAAGACGGCCGAGCTGGACGGCAAGAAGAAGCCGTGAGCCTTGCAAAAGTAGAATCGCCCCGCCACCGGGGACGATCATGAAATACCTTCTATGGCTGCTCAAGGCAGCCATTTTCTTTACCCTCTTCGCCTTCGCGCTGAACAACCAGCAGGACGCCACCGTCTACTTCTTCTTCGGCACCAACTGGCGCGCGCCGCTGGTGCTGGTCGTGCTGGCTGCCTTCGCTGGCGGTCTCGTGGTCGGCGCACTGGGCATGCTGCCGGGCTGGTGGAAGCATCGCAACGCCGCCGTGGCGAGATCCGCCTCGGCACGGGCTCGGGCCGAGCATCAGGCCGACGCCGTCACGGCGACGACGCTCGCCGCGACCGCCTCGAATGTTCCATCGGCCGTGATCGCCGACCTGCCTGCAGTCCGACAGCATGGACTCTGAGTTCACCTGGCTGCTCCTCGCGCTGCCGATCGCCTTCGTCCTGGGCTGGCTCGCATCGCGGTTCGACCTGCGGCAGTTGAGGCTCGAGAACCGGCAGGCACCCAAGGCGTACTTCCGCGGTCTCAATTTCCTGCTCAACGAACAGCAGGACCAGGCCATCGACGCCTTCATCGAAGCCGTGCAGAACGATCCCGATACCCAGGAGCTGCATTTCGCGCTGGGCAACCTGTTCCGTCGCCGTGGCGAATACCAGCGCGCCGTGCGTGTGCACGAGCACCTGCTGGGGCGTGGCGACCTGTCGCGGGCCGATCGCGAGCGCGCCCAGCACGCGCTCGCGCAGGACTTCCTGCGCGCCGGGCTGCTGGACCGTGCGGAAGCCGCGCTGCAGAAGCTCGAGGGCACGCGCTACGAGAACGAGGCAAGGCTGTCGCTGCTCGCGATCTACGAACGCTCGCGCGAATGGACGCAGGCGGCGCTCGTGGCGCAGAAGCTCGACGCGTCCGACCAGGCGAGCTACGTCACGCGACGTGCGCACTACTTCTGCGAACAGGCGACCGAGCAGCTGGCCGCGGGCGACAGCGCCGCGGCCGGAGCGTCGCTCGCGCAGGCGGTCGCCCTCGCACCGCAGGCGCCGCGGCCGGCCATCGACACCGCCGCGCTGCAGTTGCGCGATGGCGACGCCGTTGCCGCCTTCGAGACACTCTCCGCCCTGGCCGGGATCGCCCCGCTCGCACTGCCGCTGTATGCGGCGACGCTGCAGCAGGCGGCGGTGGCGGCGGGACGCACCGACGACGCGCTGTCTTTGCTGCAGACGCGCTATGCGCAGACGCCTTCGATCGACGTGCTCGAAGCCATCATCGCGCTGGGCGGAACGACGATCGAGAGTTCGGAGCATCCCCTGCCGCGCGATGCCTATGTCGCGCATCTTGCGCACCAGCCGTCGCTCGTGGCCGCATCCCGCTGGCTGGCCGGCGAGACCTTCGAGCACGAGCAGTTCCATCCCGAAGTCCAGCGCGCCCTCGACCAGGCCACGCGCCCGCTGATGCGGTATCGCTGTGCCGCCTGCGGCTTCGAGGCACACCAGTACTTCTGGCACTGCCCGGGCTGCCAGGCGTGGGACAGCTATCCCCCACGGCGCGTCGAGGAGCTGTGAGCGATCGGGCGCTTACCAAAGTCGTACAGCCCCTGGAAGACTGAGCGGAGACAGCGGATAACCTGCGCGCGCGCCGCGTTCGCGCGTCCGCGCCGTTGGTTCTGTTCAATCCAAAACTCAGGGAAACCGCACATGCTGATCAGGAAAATCCTCGCCATCGCCGCCATGCTGGCCACTACCGCATCCTTCGCCGCGGTCGACGTCAACAAGGGCACCGCCGCCGAACTCGACGGACTCAAGGGCGTCGGTCCCGCCATGTCCCGCCGGATCGTCGAGGCACGCGAACAGGGCGCCTTCAAGAACTGGCCCGACTTCATGAGCCGGGTGAAAGGCGTCAAGGAGAAGAAGGCCGCGAAGCTATCGACAGAGGGAATGACGGTCAACGGCCAGCCCTTCGAAGGTGCGGCGGTGGTCAGGGCCGATGCGAAGACGGGTTCGACCAGGACCCGGTCGACGCCGGCATCGTCAGTCACGGACGCTCAGCCTGCCAAGGGCAAGTAACGAGCGCCGACGTCACGGCGGCGGCAAGACCCGCCGTCGTGCATGAAGACCATGGCCGCCTCCGGGCGGCTTCGTCGTTCGAGGGACTGCGATTTCCTAGGGAAATACCTCAAGGATGGCCCGGTATTTGCAGGCAACCTGCGACGGCACCATCTTTCACAGTCTTCCGGAGAATCCATGCAATCCAAGTTCGCCCGCGCCCTGCAGGCTTCGGCCACGGCCATCGCTGCCCTCTCGTTCAACGCAGCCGCCCTCGCCCAGGCCAAGTGGGACCTGCCGACGGCCTACCCGGCCACCAACTACCACACCGAGAACATCGCCCAGTTCGCCAAGGACGTCGAAGCGGCCACCGGCGGCAAGCTGCGCATCACCGTGCATGCCAACGCGTCGCTCTTCAAGGCGCCCGAGATCAAGCGTGCGGTGCAGAGCGGCCAGGCCC
>JAKONL010000613.1 GCA_022701965.1 Burkholderiaceae bacterium
CCTCGGAAGGCCTGCTGCCGTGGCTGGAGAACTACACCTTCCCGGCCGAGAGCCGCTTCGCCGATCCGGCGCATTCGGCCGAGGTCGCCGAGGTGTTCTTCGACGAGCTGCTGCGCAACGGCGTCACGACCGCGCTGGCCTTCGCCACGTCGCACGTCGCGTCGGTGCAGGCGTTCTTCGCCTCGGCGCAGCGCCGGCAGCTGCGCATGATCACCGGCAAGGTGCTGCAGGACCGCCATTCGCCCGACGGCGTGCGCGACGAGACGATGCAGAGCCTGGCCGACACCGAGGCGCTGATCCGCCAGTGGCACGGCATCGACCGCCTGGGCTACGCGATCACGCCACGCTTCGCGCCGACCAGCACGGCGGAGCAGCTGCGCGGCGCCGGTGCGCTGGCCGCGAAGTACCCCGACACCTGGATCCATTCGCACGTGTCGGAGAACAAGGACGAGGTGAAGTGGGCGCGCGAGCTGTTCCCCGACGCGCGCTCCTACCTCGACGTCTATCGCGGTTTCGGCCTGATGCGCGAGCGCGCCGTGTACGCGCACTGCATCCATTTCGACGACG
Organism: Burkholderiaceae bacterium; assembly: GCA_022701965.1. Next base: position 568 of record JAKONL010000613.1, read on the forward strand.
ACGACCGCCGCCTGATGCGCGAGACGAAGACCGCCACCGCGGTGAGCCCGACCAGCAACCTGTTCCTCGGCAGCGGCTTCTTCGATTTCGAGGGCGCCGACCGCATCGGCTACCGCTACGGCCTGGCGAGCGACGTCGGTGGCGGCACCAGCTTCAGCCCCTTCGCGACCATGATGGCCGCCTACTACGTCGGCCGCGAAGGCCAGACCAAGCCGGGCGTCAGCATCGCGCCGTCGGAACTCTGGTGGCGCCATACCGGCGGCGCGGCGCAGGCGCTGGGGCTCGAGGGCGTGATCGGCAACCTGCAGCCTGGTTGCGAGGCCGACTTCATCGTGATCGACCCGAAGGCCACGCCGCTGCTCGCCCGCAAGACCGCGCTGGCCCAGAACCTGGAGGAACTTCTGTTCTCGATGATCGTGCTCGGCGACGACCGGCTGATCGAACGCACCGTGATTTCGCAGGCGTCCGCAGGTCAGGCATGACATCGCGCGTGACACAATCGCCCCCCAGCAGCTGCGGCGTATTTCCTTCGAAGAACACCGCGGAACCGGCTTCGCCGGGCCGCTGGTGTTGCCCCCGCGAGGGGGTTGGCGAAGCGACACGAAGTGCGCGAAGACTGGGGGCGATCAATGGCTATCAAGAGTGACAAGTGGATCCGGCGCATGGCCGAGCAGACCGGGATGATCGAGCCCTTCGAGCCGGCCCAGGTCCGCCAGCGCGACGGCAGCAAGATCATCAGCTACGGCACCTCGAGCTACGGCTACGACATCCGCTGCGCGCCCGAATTCAAGGTCTTCACGAACATCCACAGCACGGTGGTCGACCCGAAGAACTTCGACGAGAAGAGCTTCGTCGACTTTCACGGCGACAGCTGCATCATCCCGCCCAACAGCTTCGCGCTGGCGCGCACCGTCGAGTACTTCCGCATCCCGCGCAACGTGCTGACCATCTGCCTGGGCAAGAGCACCTACGCGCGCTGCGGGATCATCGTCAACGTCACGCCCTTCGAGCCCGAGTGGGAAGGCTACGTGACGCTGGAATTCAGCAACACCACGCCGCTGCCGGCCAAGATCTACGCGGGCGAGGGTTGCGCGCAGGTCCTGTTCTTCGAGAGCGACGAGGTCTGCGAGACCAGCTACAAGGACCGTGGCGGCAAATACCAGGGCCAGCGCGGCGTGACGCTGCCCAAGGCCTGACGAGAACCACCTCAAGGAGCATGCGATGAAATGGGAAGGCAACGAGCAGTCCGACAATGTCGAGGACCGGCGCGGCAGCGGTGGCGGCGGCGGATTTCCGATCGGCGGGCGCAGCGTCGGCATCGGCACCGTCGCGGTGGCACTGGTGGCGGGCTGGATCTTCGGCATCAATCCGCTGACCATGCTCGGCATGCTGAGCGGCGGCGGGTCGCCGCAGGTGCAGCAGCAGCAGGGCCCGGCGCCCAAGCCGCCGGCCAACGACCGCGAGGCGGCTTTCGTCTCCACGGTACTGAAGAACACCGAGGTCGTCTGGACCGACCTCTTCCGCCAGAACGGCAGCACCTACGACGCACCGCGCCTCGTGCTGTTCCGCGGCGCCACGCCGACGGCCTGCGGCACCGGCGAGTCGGCGATGGGCCCGTTCTATTGCCCGGGCGACAAGAAGGTCTACATCGACCTCGGCTTCTTCGACACGCTCAAGAGCCAGCTCGGCGCGCCCGGCGAATTCGCGCAGGCCTATGTCATCGCGCACGAGGTCGGCCACCACGTCCAGGACGAACTCGGCATCACGGCCAAGGTCGACGGCATGCGCGGTCGTCTCAGCCAGAGCCAGAACAACGCGATGAGCGTGCGGGTCGAACTGCAGGCCGACTGCTTCGCGGGCGTGTGGGCCAACCGGTCGCAGCAGTCCAAGCAGTGGCTCGATCCGGGCGACATCGAGGCGGCGATGAACGCGGCGCAGAAGATCGGCGACGACGCGCTCCAGCGCTCGGCGGGCCGGGCGGTCGTCCCCGACAGCTTCACGCACGGCAGCAGCGCGCAGCGCCAGCGCTGGTTCGGGGCCGGCTACAAGGACGGCAGCATCCAGAGCTGCGACACCTTCAACGCACGAAATCTTTAGCCAGGGTGCTATCGAATCGGTAGCGATCCGGCGAGTCACCGCACTGCCGTTGGCGTTTTCGGCCGCGGTGCGACAATAGCGGGCTCAATGACAAGCTCCTTTTCCAATCTTTCGCTGGCCGAACCGCTGGCACGCGCCGTCGCCGAAATGGGCTACGAGCACATGACCCCCATCCAGGAACAGGCCATTCCGGTGGTGCTTTCCGGCCAGGACGTGATGGGGGCGGCGCAGACCGGCACCGGCAAGACGGCGGCCTTCTCGCTGCCGCTGCTCCAGCGGATGCTCAAGCACGAGAACGCCTCGATGTCCCCGGCACGGCATCCCGTGCGGGCCCTGGTGCTGCTGCCCACGCGCGAACTCGCCGATCAGGTCGCCCAGCAGATCAAGCTCTACGCCAAGTACACCAACCTGCGCAGCGCGGTCGTGTTCGGCGGCATGGACATGAAGCCGCAGACGCTCGAACTCAAGAAGGGCGTCGAGGTACTGGTCGCCACGCCGGGCCGGCTGCTCGACCACATCGAGGCCAAGAACGCGGTGCTCAACCAGGTCGAGTACGTGGTGCTGGACGAGGCCGACCGCATGCTCGACATCGGTTTCCTGCCGGACCTGCAGCGCATCCTGAGCTATTTGCCCAAGCAGCGCACGACCCTGCTGTTCTCGGCCACCTTCTCGAGCGAGATCAAGCGGCTGGCCGGCAGCTACCTGCAGGACCCGGTCACCATCGAGGTGGCGCGCCCCAACGAGACGGCCTCGACCGTCGAGCAGCGCTTCTACAGCATCGGCGACGACGACAAGCGCCGCGCGCTCAAGCAGATCGTGCGCCAGCGCGGCATCACGCAGGCCTTCGTCTTCGTCAACAGCAAGCTCGGCTGCGCGCGGCTCGCTCGCTCGCTGGAGCGCGAGGGCCTCAAGACCACCGCGCTGCACGGCGACAAGAGCCAGGACGAGCGTCTGAAGGCGCTGGCCGCGTTCAAGGCCGGCGAGGTCGACCTGCTGGTGTGCACCGACGTCGCCGCCCGTGGGCTCGACATCAAGGACGTGCCGGCTGTCTTCAACTTCGACATCCCGTTCAACGCCGAGGACTACGTGCACCGCATCGGCCGTACCGGTCGGGCCGGCGCGTCGGGTCTGGCGGTGAGCTTCGCGAGCGGCGGCAACGACGCGCGCCTGGTGGCCGACATCGAGAAGCTGATCAAGAAGCCGATCGAGCTCGAAGCGCTCGAATTCGAGGAAGACCATCCGCGCGGCCGCATCAACGATGGCCGACGCCACTGGCGCGAGGAGGGCGAGGCGGAGCCGGGCGATGCGCGCGAGGTCCTCGATGCCATCGCCGCGCCGTCGAACGCACGCGATCCGCGCGACCAGCGGGTCTCGACCTTCGGCAACGGTGCTTCGCGCGGCAACGGCCGCCTGCAGCGCGCGTCCGCCTCGCGCGACCCGTTCTTCGAGAAGCCCTACGAGGCG
>JAKONL010000565.1 GCA_022701965.1 Burkholderiaceae bacterium
CAGGAAGAACCAGTGCCAGTAGGCGCGCGCGAAGGCCTCGGTGGTGTTCTCGTACATCGAAAGCGTGGGCGCGATATCCAGCAGCATCGCCCGCTCGACCTGCGCGGGATGATCGGCCGCGAGGCGATGCGCCACGCGTGCGCCGCGGTCGTGCGCCAGCACCTGGAAATGCTCGAAACCGTGATGCCGCATCACGGCCAGCGCGTCGAGCGCCATCTCGCGCTTGCTGTAGTTGCAGTGCGCCGTGTCGGCCGGCGGACGGCCCGAATCGCCGTAGCCGCGCAGGTCCATCAGCACGACCGTGAAATGCGCGGTCAGCGCGGGCGCCACGCGATGCCAGATGAGGTGCGTCTGCGGATGACCATGCAGCAGCAGGAGCGGCCGGCCGTGGCCGCCGATGCGGCCGTGCAGCGTCACGCCGTCGCGCATCACGTCGAAAGGAGCGAAATCGTTGAGCACGGCGTCGAGTGTGCATGGCGCGGACGCTCGGATCAAGAAACAATCGGGCAATCCATTATTTCCAGGAAGGCATGAATGCAACGCGACGACCTGGCCCTGATCCTGGCCATCCGGCAGCGCGGCAGCCTGTCGGCGGCGGCGGGCGCGCTGGACCTGGCGCCTTCGGTCGTGACCAAGCGGCTGGCGGCGATCGAGGCTCGCATCGGCCAGCGTCTGTTCGATCGCACCACGCGCCGCCTGAGCCCCACGCCCGAGGGCGACGCGGTCTGCGCGCATGCCGAGAAGCTGCTCGAGGGCTTCGCCGCACTCGAAGCCGACCTCAGCGAGCGGCAGAGCGAACTGCGCGGCGTGCTGCGCCTGGCCGCGACGCTCGGCTTCGGGCGCCGCTGGCTGGGTCCGGCGGTGGCGGACTTCCAGGCGCTGCATCCCGCGCTGCAGATCCAGCTGCAGCTCACCGAGCACCTGCCCGACCTCAGCGCCGAGGGCTACGACGGCGCGGTCTGGCTCTGGTCGGTGCAGGGCGCGCGGGCATCGCAGTGGACGGCACGGCGGCTGGCCCGCAACCAGCGCGTGCTGGTGGCGGCTCCCGCCTACCTCGCCCGGTGCGGCGAGCCGTCCGCGCCGGCGGATCTCGCCCACCATGCGTGCCTGGCGGTGCTCGAGAACGAAGCGCCGGCGGCGCGCCAGCACGTGCACTGGACGCTCAGGCACGAGAAGGAAAGCGCCGCGGTCCGGGTCCGGGTGGCCGGGCCGCTGGCGAGCAATTCGGGCGAACTGGTGCGCGACTGGTGCCTTGCCGGCCAGGGCATCATGCTGCGCAGCCTCTGGGACATCGCCGCGCAGCTGGAAAGCGGCACGCTGGTGCGCGTGCTGCCCCAGCATTCCATGCCCGATGCCGACATCCACTGGGTCGCGCCCTGGCGGCCGCAGACGCCGCGGCGCGTGCGCCTGCTGGTCGACTTCCTGGCGGCGCGCTTCGCCGCGGAGCCGTGGAAGCCGTAAACCGCTCGCCGCCGGGCCGGCGACCGGTCAGCCCGCGAGTCGCCGACAGACGGCCTCGGTGATCTCCGTGCAGGTGGCCTGTCCGCCCAGGTCGCGCGGTACCGTCCGCCCCTCCGCGAGCACCGCTTCCACGGCCCGCTCGACCCGGTCGGCGTCGTGCTTCAGCGCCTCGTCCGCATGCTGGTCGCCGAGCCAGCGCAGCATCAGCGCGCCCGAGAGGATCGTCGCGATCGGGCTCGCGACGTTCTGGCCAGCGATGTCCGGCGCCGAGCCGTGGGCGCCCTGGAACAGTCCGTGGCGCTCGCCGAGCTCGGCCGACGCGGCGATGCCGAGCCCGCCGACCGTGCCCGCGCCGAGGTCCGAGATGATGTCGCCGAACATGTTCTCCGCGACGATCACGTCGTAGAAATCGGGCTTCTTGAGCATGTGGACCGTGATGGCGTCGGCGTAGGCGTGGTCGACATCGACGTCGTCGTAGTCGCGCGCCACCTCGTCGCAGACCGCCCGGAAGAACGCGTAGCTGCGCAGGATGTTGGCCTTGTCACAGACGGTCACGCGGCGCCGGCCGTCGCGCGGCGCGCCCTGGCGGCGACGCGCCAGTTCGAACGAGAAACGGGCCACGCGCTCCACGCCCTTGCGCGTGACGACCAGCGTGTCGGTCGCCACCTCGCCGCGCAGGACGACGCCGCCGCCGCGGCTCGCGTAGAGCCCTTCGGTGTTCTCGCGCACGATCACGTAGTCGATCTGGCCGGGCTGCCAGTCCCGCAGCGGCGACTGCACGCCGCGGTAGAGGCGAATCGGCCTCACGTTGGCGAACAGGTCGAGCCGGAAGCGCAGCTGCAGGTGCAGATCGTTGCCGACCTCGGTGCCGTCCGGATAGGTGACGCCCGGAAGGCCGGCGGCGCCGTGGAGGATCGCGTGCATCGAACGGCAGGCGGCGTACGTGTCGTCCGGAAGCACCGCGCCCGTGCGGGCGTAGTGCGCCGCGCCACCGTCGAATCGGGCGAAGCGCAGGCGTTCGGTGCCGCAGGCTTCGGCGAGCACCGCGACGGCCGACCGGCACACCTCGGGGCCGATGCCGTCGCCCTCGATGGTCGCGATGTCGTAGGTTGGCATGGTGTTCTCCTGAAGGTTCGAATTCTGTATATTTGTATGACAAATATATCGGCAAACCACCGAAGGAGACAAACCTTGATCAGAACATTCGCCATCGTCGTCGCGCTGTGCCTGTCGTTCGCGACCGCGCAGGCCCAGACGCCGCCGCCCGCCGACCGGCCGATCACGATGATCGTCACCGTGCCTCCAGGCGGCAGCACCGATGCGCTGGCGCGCCTGACCGCCGGGATGCTTTCCGCACGCCTCGAGCGATCGGTCGTGGTCGAGAACGTCACCGGCGCCGGCGGACTCGTCGGCATGCAGAAGTTCCTGCGCTCGCCCGCCGACGGGAGCGTGCTGCTGTTCATCAACCAGTCGCTGGTCATCCTGCCCTACCTGCATCCGAAGTCCGGCTACAGCCCGACGGCCGACGTCGAGCCGCTCGGGGTGGTGGCGAACGTCCCGATGGTGCTGTCCGTGAGCAACGCCTCGGGACTGACGAGCCTGCCCTCGCTCGTCGACCGGATGAGGAAGGCGCCGGGCAAGGTCAATTTCGGTTCGGGGGGGCCGGGCACCACGGCCCACCTGGCCGAGGCGCTGTTCCTCAGGCAGGCCGCCGTGCAGGGCGAGATGATCCAGTACCGTGGTTCCGGTCCCGCCCTCGCCGACCTGATGGCGGGGACCATCGACGCGGTGATCGACCAGACGGTGACGATGCTGCCGCTGCACAAGGACGCGCGCGTCAGGGCGATCGCGGTGACGGGCGGCGCGCGGCTGGCCGCGCATCCGGAAATCCCCACCTTCGCGGAGGCCGGCCTGCCGCAGTTCGACCTGACCATCTGGAACGGCCTGCTGGCGCCCAGGGGCACGCCGGTCGACGTGCTCGCGCGCCTGAACGGCGCCCTGGCCGCCGTCGTCGCCAGCCCCGAGCTGCGCGCCCGTCTCGCTACGATGGCCGCGCAGGTTCCGGCCGACGGCCAGGCGGGGCCGGACCATTTCAGGCGCGTCGTCGCCCAGGAGAACGACCGCGTCGCGGCGCTGGCCAGGGCGGGCGCCTTCGTCGCGTCCGCCGAGGCCGCCGCCAGGTAGCTGCACCGGGTCCGGGCGCTAGCCCGCGGCCGGAGGCGCGCGCTCGCGGCCCACGACCAGGCTGACGCCGATCGCCGTGATCGCCGTACCGAGCAGCGTCAGCACCGTGACCGGCTCCCGGAACAGCAGCCACGCCATGATCGCCGTGCACGGCGGCACCAGATACAGCAGGCTGGTGACGGCCGTCGCCGTGCCGCGCTGGATGAGGATGTAGAACAGCGAACTCCCACCGAGCGTCAGCACGAGGACCGACCAGGCCAGCGCACCGATCGAATAGGCGTTCCACTGGATCGACGCGGTCTCCAGCAGCGCGAAGGGCAGCGTCGCCAGCAGCGCCGCGCCCTGCTGCACCATGTTCGCGCTGCGTGCGTCGCAGGGCGCGACGAAACGCTTCTGGTAGAGCGTGCCGGCCGTGATCGACAGCAGCGCCACGGTCGCGAGGCCCATCGTCGTCGGGCTGACTTCACCGCCCTGCATCAGCTTGCGGAACACCACCAGCACCAGACCGGCGAAGCCCAGCGCCAGCCCGAGCCACTGCCGCCGGGACACCGCACCGCCGCGCGACGCCAGCCAGACGGCCGTGAGCACCGGCTGGATGCCGACCATCAGCGCGACGAGGCCGGCGCCCATGCCCGCGTGCACGGCGGCCCAGACGCCACCGAGGTAGCCCGCGCTCATGAGAATGCCCGTCACGGCGAGATGCAGCCACTGCGCCCGCCCCGCCGGCAGCGCGACGCGGGCCAGCGCGGTCCACAGGCCGAAGCACAGCAGGCTCAGCCCATAGCGCAGCACCAGGAACTTCAGGGGCGGCGCGTAGGGCATGCCGAAGCGCGCGACGATGAAGCCGGTGCTCCAGACCAGCACGAAGACCGCCGGCATCGCCCGCAACCAGCCCGCAGCGCCGGCGTCGCCGGTCGTCCGGGCCGGCGGGTTCATTTGGCCCGGGCCCGGATCTCCGGTATCGCCTTCTGCAGGTAATACACCATCGACCACACCGTGAGCACGGCCGACACCCAGATCAGCCACTGGCCCCAGAGGCCCGTGTCGACCAGGCCGAACAGCACGCCGTCGTAGAGCAGGAACGGGATCGCCACCATCTGCACCACCGTCTTGACCTTGCCGAGCATGTGCACCGCCACGCTCTTGCCCGCGCCGATCTGCGCCATCCATTCGCGCAGCGCGGAGATCGCAATCTCGCGGCCGATGATGATCAGCGCGACGAAGACGTCGGCGCGGTTGAGGTGCACCAGCACCAGCAGCGACGCGCAGACCAGGAACTTGTCGGCCACGGGATCGAGGAACGCGCCGAAGGCGGAAGTCTGGTTGAGCTTGCGCGCGAGGAAGCCGTCGAGCCAGTCGGTGGCGGCGAAGGCGATGAACATGACCGTGGCGATCACGTTGCGCATCGGCTCGGCGATGGGCAGGTAGAACACGCCGACGATCAGCGGGATCGCGACGATGCGCGTCCAGGTCATGATGGTCGGCAGGGTCCAGAACATGGCGTCGATTGTGCATGACGGCCATGTCGGCCCGCCGCGTGCCGCCCTAGTGCAGCGCCCGGTAGATTTCCTCGGCGAGGTCGGTCGCGATGCCGTCGACCGACGCGATGTCCTCCACGCTCGCCGCCGCCACGCCGCGGATGCCGCCGAAGCGCTGCAGCAGCCGCGCGCGGCGCTTCGGCCCGATGCCCGGGATGTCTTCGAGCTGGCTGCCCCCGACCCGCACCTTGGCGCGCTTGGCGCGCATGCCGGTGATGGCGAAGCGATGCGCCTCGTCGCGGATCTGCGCGACCAGCATCAGTGCGGCCGAATCGCGCCCGAGGTAGACCTTCTCGCGGCCGTCGGCGAACACCAGCTCCTCGAGGCCGACCTTGCGGCCCTCGCCCTGCTCGACGCCCACGATCAGCGACAGCGGCAGGCCGAGTTCTCCAAACACTTCGCGCGCCATCGACACCTGCCCCTTGCCGCCGTCGACCAGCACCAGGTCGGGCATGCGCGCCGACTTCGTCGCCGGGGGTGCGTCGGTGCCTGCGCCCGCCGCATCGCCGGCCGGCGGCGCGGCCGTCTCTGCGGCCATCGCCTCGGAAAGCTTCCCGTAGCGGCGACGCAGCACCTGGCGCATGGCCGCATAGTCGTCGCCCGGGGTGATGCCCTCGATGTTGTAGCGGCGATATTCGCGGTTCTGCATCGCGTGATGCTCGAACACCACGCACGAGGCCTGCGTCGCCTCGCCGGCGGTGTGCGAGATGTCGAAGCATTCGACGCGGAAGGTGTCGAGATCGTCGGGCGCGAGCTCGAGCGCATCGACCATCGCCCGCGTGCGGGCCTGCTGCGAGCCTTCCTCGGCCAGCAGGCGGGCAAGCTGCAAGCCCGCGTTCTTCTGCGCCATCTCCAGCCAGTGCCGGCGCTGCTCGCGCGGCTGGAACACCGCCGTGATGCGACTGCCCGTCTGCTGCGCCACCGCCTCGATCAGCTCGCGGCTCACCTGCTCGCTGAGCACCAGCGTGGCCGGCGCCGGCACGTCGATGTAATGCTGGGCGATGAAGGCTTCGAGCACCTGGACCTCGACCGAATCGGAGGCGGCGGGCATCGCGGCTTCCGGATCGAGCGCCTGCTCGCTCTCGTGGATCTGCGCCGCGTCCTCCACGTGGACCGGGAAGTACGCGCGGTCGCCCAGGTGGCGGCCACCGCGCACCATCGCCAGGTTGACGCAGGCCTTGCCGCCCTGCACCAGCACGGCCAGGATGTCGACGTCCTTGTCGGAAGCGATCTCGATGGTCTGCTGGTGCAGCACGCGCGAGAGCGCCGACATCTGGTTGCGCAGCTCGGCCGCCTGCTCGAACTCCAGTCGTTCGGCATGCGCGGTCATGCGCGCCTCGAGTTCGTGCAGCACCAGCTGCGTGTCGCCCATCAGGAACGCCTCGGCGTTGGCCACGTCGTGGGCATAGGCCTCGGGCGCGATGTGGCCGACGCACGGCCCGGTGCAGCGCTTGATCTGGTAGAGCAGGCAGGGCCGCGTGCGGTTGGCGTAGACCGTGTCCTCGCAGGTGCGCAGCTTGAAGACCTTCTGCAGCAGCTGGATCGACTCCTTCACCGCCCAGGCGCTCGGGTAGGGACCGAAATAGC
>JAKONL010000606.1 GCA_022701965.1 Burkholderiaceae bacterium
CGCGACTCGGGCGGCTGCGCGTTCATGCCGCGGCGCAGGCGCTCGGGGTAGATCTGCATCAGCACCGGCATGCGGAACTCGCGTTCGCTGCGGTCGAACTGCACGCCGATCGACTTCACCTCGCCGATCACCACGCCGCGGAAATCGACCGGTGCACCGGGCGCGAGGCCGCGCAGCGACTGGTTGAAGTAGAGCAGCATGGTCTGCGCCGGGCCGTCGGGCACCTTCATGGCGCTCGACTCGTCCTCGGCGAGCACGAAGGAGGTGTTCTCCTGCGCGACCGGGCCGGGCGTGTCCTCCGGCGCGCGGAAGGCGATGCCGCCGAGCAGGATCGTGGCGAGCGACTGCGTGCGCAGCGTCAGCCCGCTGGCGTTGATCTGCATGTCGAGCCCGCTCGCATGCCAGAAGCGCGTGTTGGCACCGACGAACTTGTCGTACGGCGCATTGACGAAGACGCGCAGCGTCACGCCGCGGCCGTCCGGATCGAGCTCGAAGGCCGCCACCTGCCCGACCTTGATGCGCCGGTAGTAGACCGGCGAGCCGACATCCAGCGAGCCGATGTCGTTGGCCCGCAGCAGGAATTGCTGGCCCGACGCGTCGCGCGTCACGATGGGCGGCGTCTCCAGGCCGGTGAATTCCCGCGCGCTCTCGTCCGAGACGCCGGCGTCCGCGCCGATGTAGGCGCCCGACAGCAGCGTGTTGAGCCCCGAGATGCCCGAGGTGTCCAGTCGCGGCCGCACGACCCAGAAACGCGTGTCCTGCGCGATGAAGGCGTCGGCGTCCTTGTTGAGCTGCACCGTGACCGAGACATGCGAGCGGTCGCGCGCGAGACGCAGCTTCTCGACCACGCCGATCTGCACGTCCTTGTACCTGACGGCCGTCTTGTTCGCCTCCAGGCCCTCGGCGGTCTTGAACGTGAGCTCGATCTCCGGGCCCTTCGACAGCAGGATGCGGGCGACCAGCGTGAAGCCGACCAGCGCGGCGACGACCGGGATCAGCCAGATCAGCGACGGCAGCCACTGCCGGCGACGGGCCACGCGCGGCGATGGCGGTGGCGGGGGTGACGACGCGGGCAGCGGCGTGGCGCGCTCGGGTGTGTCGGGGGTCGGATCGCTGCGGCTGGTCATTGGGAAGGAACGGGTCTGGTTGTCTTATCGGCGAGCCGGGGATTTTCTGTATCCGCATCGGATGCGGGATCGGGATCGGATTCGGGGTCCGGGTCGCCGTCCCAGGTCAGCTTCGGGTCGAAGCTCAGGGACGCCAGCATGGTCAGCACCACCACCGAGCCGAAGGCCGCGATGCCGACACCGGCCGTGATCTCGGCGAAGCCCTGGATGCGCACCAGGCCGGCCAGCAGCGACACCACGAAGACGTCGAGCATCGACCAGCGACCGATCAGCTCGATCAGGTGGTAGAGCTTGCCGCGCTCCTCGCGCCGCCAGCCGCTGCGCCGCTGCGCGCCGACGACGAGCACGAACAATGCCGCGAGCTTGAAGAGCGGCACCAGGAAGCTCGCGATGAAGACGATCGCCGCCAGCCCGTAGGAGCCGCTGACCCAGAAGAAGATGATGCCGCTCAGGATGGTGTCGTTCTGCACGCCGAAGAGCGAGCGCGTGACCATCACCGGCAGCAGGTTGGCCGGCACGTACATCACGCAGGCCGCGATCAGGAACGCCCAGGTGCGGTTGAGGCTGTCGGGCTTGCGCACGTGCAGCCGCGTGCCGCAGCGCGCGCAGTCGTCGCCGTCGGCCGCACCCTCCCACACGGCGGTGCAGTGGCGGCAGCCGATCAGGCCGAGATCGCCGGCGCGCGCGCTCACGAGGCCCGGCCCCCGGCGGCGCCGTCCTCGGACACCTTCTCCTCGACCTCGGCCTTCTGCGCCGGGTCGAGCATTTCCCAGAACCCTCGCGGATCGAAGGCCAGCACCGCCGTCAAGAGCACGGTGAGTCCCATGAACGCCCAGAGCGCCGGTCCGGGGATCACGGTTGCCAGCCCCGAGAGCTTGACCAGCGCCACCAGCGTCCCGAGCAGGAACACCTCGACCATGCCCCACGGCCGCAGCGACTGCATCATGCGCACCATCCAGGCGAAGCCGCGCACGCGGTGGTGGCGCTGCAGCGGCACCAGCAGCCAGAGCAAGATCAGCAGCTGCAGCAGCGGAAACAGCAGGGTCGTCGCCAGCACCAGCAGGGCCACGACCGACATGTCCTCGCCGACCAGCGTCATCACCGCGCCGGCGAGCGTGGTCTGGCTGCGCAGCCCGCGCAGTTCGATCTCGACGATCGGAAACAGGTTGGCGATGGCGAACAGGATCAGCGCGGCCACCGTCAGCGGCAGCAGCCGCTCCCGCTGGCGACCCGAATGGCGGTCGAGCTCGGTCCCGCAGCGCGGACAGTGCGCGACCTCGCGCCGGTGCAGCGGCACGCGCGCGTACAGCGCGTCGCAACCCGCGCAGACGATGGCCTCGGGCAGTTCCCTCATGGCCGTGCCGCCGCCGGAACGACCCGCAGGCGCAGGCTGCTGAAGACGCCCGCCGCCGCGGCGAAGACGGCCGCCACGACCAGCGCGATCAGCGGTCCGCGGCCCTGGTGCGGATTCCAGACGCTGAAGACGGCCGCCACGATCACCGCCCCCAGCGTCTGGCCGGTGAGCCGCGCGGTGCCCAGCATGCCGCTGGCCGCGCCGCTGCGGTGCTTGGGCGGCGACGTCACGATGGTGTGGTTGTTGGCGACTGGAACAGGCCGAAGCCGGCGCCGCACAACGCCATGCGCCAGGCGATGTCCAGGTTCGACGGCGCCGCCGGCAGCGCGGCCAGCAGCGCCAGCCCGGTCGCCAGCAGCCCCAGGCCGATGCCGCCAAGCAAGCCGTCCGGATAGCGCCCGATCAGTCTCCCCGCGATCGGCGCGACGACCACGATCGCCAGCGGCCAGGCGGTGATCAGCAGCCCGGCCTGCAGGTGCGTCCGGCCGTAGACGTCCAGCAGCAGGAACGGCAGCGCGATGTACGACAGCATCTGGGCGCAGAACGCGGCCACCGACGTGCCCATCGACAGCGCGAACACCGGGATGCGCATCAGGTCGACCGGAAACAGCGGCACGGTCAGCGTCAGCTGGCGGCGCAGGTAGAAGACGCCGATGCCCACGCCGGCCGCGAGCATCGCCCAGGCGCCCAGCGGCGCGGCCGGCGGCGTGCCGCCCTGCGCAGCCGCCTCGCGCACGCCCAGTCCGTCCGCGCCGAGGAAGACCAGGGCGAACATCAGGATGTTCAGGAGCACGTCGAACCATGTGAAGCGCCCGGTGCCGGTGCGCGCCAGCAGGTTGAAGGGCAAAGCGCGGCGTCCGAGCGCGAGCACCGCGATGCCCAGCGGCACGTTGATGGCGAACAGCCACGGCCAGGACGCCACCGACAGGATCGCCGCCGCCACCGACGGCCCGGCGACCGACGCGGTCGCCACCACCATCGAGTTGATCGCCATGCCGCGCCCGAGACTCGCCGAGGGGTAGATCAGCCGTACCAGCGCCGCGTTGACGCTCATGATCCCGGCCCCGCCCAGGCCCTGGAAGGCGCGTGCCGCGATCAGCGTGCCGAGCGAGTTCGACAGCACCGCGGCCAGCGACGACACCGTGAACAGCACCATCCCCAGCAGGTAGACCCGCCGGTAGCCGACGCGGTCGCCGAGCGAGGCCAGCGGCAGCAGCAGCACCAGCACCGCGATCTGGTAGGCGTTGACGACCCAGATCGCGTGCGCCGGGCTGGCGGCGAGCTCGCGCGCGATGTTGGGCAAGGCCAGGTTGACGATCGTGCCGTCGAGCACCGCCACCGAGATGCCGAGGATCATCACCGCCATCGCCCAGTAGCGCTGCGGCGGCGGCAGGCCGTCGACCGGGGGACGTTCGGCGGGATCGGTTCCGGGCGTGATGGCGGAGGATGCGGCGGATGCGGTCATGTCAGTTCGCCAGGATCTCGTCGGGTTGCGGGTGGCCGAGGGTCGTCCAGGTCAGCACCACGGCGACCAGGGCGCCGACGGCCATGCCCGTCACCATCGGCAGCGGCCTGCCGTCGCTGAACAGGCCGACGACGCCCATCGCGACCGCACCGGTCAGCATCTGCAGCGTACCCAGCAGCGCCGAGGCGGTACCGGCGATGGCGCCGTGCTTCTCGAGCGCCAGCACCGAGGTCGTCGGAATCACCAGCCCCATGAAGCCGCTGGCGACGAAGTACAGGACGATCAGTGCCCAGATCGAGTCGCCACCCAGCGCGAAGTAGCCGAACATCAGCACCATCGCCGCGCCGCAGCCGCAGACCGCGAACTTCACCAGGGGCACCAGCCCGAAGCGCTCGCCCAGGGCGGCGGTGAACTGCGAGGTCCCGATGAACGCCGCCGCGTTGACCCCGAAAGCGACGCTGTACATCGTCGGCGACAGCCCGTAGTGGCCGATCATCACGAACGACGAGTTGGCCAGGTAGGTGAAGAAACCGGCCATCGAGAAGCTCCCGATGAACACCAGCCCGAGGTAGTGCCCGTCGCGCAGCAGCGCCCCGTAGGCCGCCATCGCACTGCCCAACCCGCTCTCGACGCGGTCCGCCGCCGGCCGGGTCTCGCGCAGCGACAGCGCGATCAGCGCGAGGCCGGCCAGCGCCGCGAGCGCCACGACCCAGAACACCGCCCGCCAGCCGGCCAGCGCGATCACTCCGCTGCCCGCCAGCGGCGCGAGGATGGGCGAGACGCTGAAGACCAGCATCAGCAGCGACATCAGCCGCGCCGCATCGGTGCCGGTGTGCAGGTCGCGAACGATGGCACGCGGTATCGCCATGCCGGCGGCGGCCCCGAGCCCCTGCACGAAGCGCAGCACGATCAGCGTGTGAATGTCCGTCGCCAGCGCGCAGCCGACGCTCGCCGCGGCGAACAGCACGAGGCCGAAGACCAGCGGCGGGCGGCGTCCGAACATGTCCGACAGCGGTCCGAAGAACGGCTGGCCCACCGCGAGCGCGACGAAGAACGCCGTGAGGCTCATCTGCACCGGACCGATCTCCGCTCGGAGGCTCGCACCGATGGCCGGCAGGGCCGGCAGGTACATGTCGATGGCGAACGGCCCGATGGCCGAAAGCAGGCCGAGGACGAGCGCCATCCGGAGGAAGCGGGAAGACATCATTCCCCCGATTGTCGTCAAGCTGCAATGGGCACCCGCGGGCGGAGTCGCCCTGCGTGTGCTAAGCCGCACGGCCCGGGCTCAATTCTTGAGCTGCGATCGCAGCTGGGCGCCGATGTCCGGCCGCTCCAGGAACGGGTCGGCCGGGTTGGTGCCCGAGACGATGTGCTCCATCCGGCTCTGCACGTTGCCCAGCGCCTTCGGATGGCTGAAGACGTAGAACCGGTCGGTCTCGATCGCCTCGAAGACCTTGGCCGCGACGTCCGCCGCGCTCACCTTGCCGCTGCCGACCGCCTTGGCGATCATCGCGCGGCCGATCAGCTGGCTCTTCGTCTCCTCGCCGGCCCGCGGCGCACCGGGGCGGTTGCGGTCGCTGGTCGTGATGCCGGTGGGCACGAAATACGGGCAGAGCAGGCTCGCGCCGATCTGGCCGGTGACGAGCGACAGGTCCTGGTAGAGCGTCTCGGTCAGGCTCACCACCGCCGCCTTGGCCGCGTTGTAGATGCCCATGTTGGGCGGCGTCAGCAGGCCGGCCATGCTGGCGGTGTTGACCACATGGCCGCGCCAAGACGGGTCGCGCGCCGCGGCCTCGAGCATCATCGGCACGAACAGGCGCACGCCGTGGACCACGCCCATCAGGTCCACGCCCAGCACCCAGTCCCAGTCGGCGACGCTGTTCTCCCACACCAGCCCGCCCGCGCCGACGCCGGCATTGTTGAAGACGAAGTGCGGCGCGCCGAAGCGCTCCTTGACCGCATCGGCCAGCGCTTCCATCTGCGCCGCGTCGGACACGTCGACCCGGCGCGCGAGCACCTGCACGCCGGTCGCTTCCAGTTCCACACGCGCGGCATCGAGCGCGTCCTGCTGCACGTCGACCAGCACGAGGTTCATGCCGCGCGTCGCTCCGATGCGCGCGCATTCCAGCCCGAAACCCGACGCAGCGCCGGTCAGCACCGCAGTCCTGCCCCGGAATTCCGCAATCATGGCGCGCCCACCTCGGCGAGCTTCAGCACATAGCCGATGCGCGGGAAGTGCACGTGCACCGTGCCGGCGCGCGCGTCGACGCGGCGCAGCGTGAAGTGCATGCGGCTCGCGGCGACGAGTTCGCCGGCGGCCTCCTCCTGGCCGAACGTCTCGGCGCGGATCGTCACCTGGCTGCCGAGCGCGATGCCGTGATCGTCCTGGAAGGTGCTCTCGCTGAGCAGCGAATGCGGTGCGGAGGTCGACTTCGAGACGCCGAGCGCCTCCTCCGCCGTCATCGGCGAAGAGGCCCCATGGCCGATGGCGGCGATGCGCTCCATCCAGTCGACCACGGCCGGCGTGAGGTCGAGGATGTCCTTCACGGCGGCGATGCGGCGCGTGTACCAGAGCGGGTGGTAGGCCGAGAAGTCGGCGATGCACGGCACCTCGCCGAGCAGGAAGGGCTTGTCGTC
>JAKONL010000611.1 GCA_022701965.1 Burkholderiaceae bacterium
AACGATGCCGCCCAGCTGGACAAGAGCAACTGGACTGTCGGAGGACTGGCGACTTCACTGCTCCTTCCCTCCGTCGGATTTCCGATTCTGTCCGGCTATCCGCTGTGGCAGGCCATCATGAAACCCACCGGCCTTTGGCACGAACCGTACACGACGATCCTGCATCTGGCGCTGTCGCTGATGCTGGTGGGCAGCGTTCTCGGTCTGGCGACGAGACCCGCAGCGAGTGTAGCGGGCGCTGCCGCCCTGCTCGGCATGTCGATATTCTTCTCGCTCATCTATAGGGGCAGTTACCGACACGAGGCGCTCTTGATGGTCTTCATCTTGAGCCTGTACTGGATTTCGGGTCGTAGCCGGTCGATATTCACCCCCACATCCGTCAGATACAGGTTGAGCCGCGCAGGATTCGCGTGCTTCGTGTGCGTGTTGCTGCTACAGGTCGTCTCGAGTGCTTCCCGTGTCGTACCCATCACGCGTGGGGAGCGGCCGGAGGGCCGAAGCAGCGAACTGGTGAGGCTCATATCGAGCCGTCCGGAACTGCGCGACGCCATCATCGTCGCTGACCCAGACTTTCTCGTGGAATCGATCGCGCATTACCTGCCCAACCAGACATACCTGCTGCGCGAGCGGAAGTTCGGGAACATCGTGGTGTTCTCGCGCAACGGACGGCTGTCGCTGGGTCTCGACGAAGTGCTCGCCGATGCGCGCCGTTTGCGTGCCGAGACGCAGCGTCCGATCGTCATTCTCCTCATGGAGCGGCTTGATCCAGCGGCACCGGCCCGGACGGTGCCGGAAGGCTACAACTGGACGTTCTCGACCACCCCGGCCCAGGTCGCGGAGTTCATTTCGGCGACACGGCTGCTTGCGAGCTTCGGCCCCGTGTGCTGCAACGACGAAACCTTCGACGTCTATCTGCTCGACCGCTGAAAGCCGGCGCCGGTCGTCCCACTCCATTTCCCACTATTCAAAGGCAGGTCTCATGTCCCATTCGAATGTCGTGGCCGGTCCGCCGGTGCTCAAACGCAGAGGCGAGTTCAAGGACTATCTGGCGATCGCACGTCTCGATCACAGCACCAAGCACATCTTCATCGTGCCGGGCATCGTGCTGGCGATCGTCCTGCGCGGCGTCCACAACAGCGGGCTCGCGGGACAGATCGTGCTGGGACTGATCGTCGCGGTGTGCATCGCCTCTGCCAACTACGTGATCAACGAGTGGCTCGATCGCGAATCCGACAAGCATCATCCGACGAAGTCGAAGCGCTCGGCCGTGCAGACGGAGCTTTCCGGAGGCTGGGTCCTGTTCGAGTGGCTCTGCTTCGTGGCGGCGGGACTCGCCTGCGCTTGGATGGCGAGCACGACGATGCTTTGCATCGCGGTGCTGTTCGCTCTGCAGGGCGTGGTCTACAACGTACCGGGCATCCGGACCAAGGACAAGGCCTACCTCGACGTCGTTTCGGAGTCGATCAACAACCCCTTGCGCCTGATGATCGGGTGGGCCATGGTCGACGCCACGACGTTGCCGCCGGGCTCGGTCATCCTGTCCTACTGGCTCGGCGGTGCGTTCCTGATGGCTGCCAAACGGCTGTCCGAGTACCGGGAGATCGTTGCGTCCCACGGCCATGACCTGCTCGTGCGCTACCGTTCCAGTTTCGCCGGCTACAGCGAGATCTCGCTCATGGTCTCCTGCTTCGTGTACGCGATGCTTTCGGCATTCTTCCTGGCGGTCTTCCTGTTGAAGTACCGCATCGAATACATCCTGCTCATGCCGCTGATCGTCGCGCTCTTCGGGCAATACCTGGCTCTGTCCATGAAGCCCGGATCGTCGGCACAGAAGCCGGAGAAGCTGTTCCGCGAACGCGGTCTGCTCACGATGATGGTCGTTCTCGGCCTGGGCTTCCTGGCAGCGACCCTCATCGATTCGCCGGCCCTGGAAGCGCTGACCGAGCAGCAGTTCATCAACCTTCGATGAGTCTGTCAGACGGCATGAAAGGGTTCGACGCGAGCGACTGGTCGCGCATCGAACTCGTTGCCTTCGATGTCGACGGCACCCTGTACGACCAGCGGCGCCTGCGGTTGCGGATGATGCGCGAGATGGGGTTGCACGTACTGCGCACGATGAGCCTGGACGTACCCGCCGTGGTCGGCCGATACAGGCGCCTGCGCGAGGAACTCGGTGACGCCGAACAGGAACGCTTCGAGGACGAACTGATCCGGCGAACCTGCTTGGCAACCGGCCGCGGCGAGCGCCTGGTACGCGCCATCGCCCAGGAATGGATGAACGATCGCCCGCTGCCCCATATGGCAGCCTGCCGCCATGCCGGCATCGTGTCGCTCTTCGAGGGGTTGCGCCGGCACGGGAAGAGGATTGGCGTGGTGTCGGACTACCCCGCGCGCGAAAAGCTCGCGGCCCTGGGCCTTTCGGCCGATGTCGTCGTCAGCGCGACCGATGCGGAAGTGGGCATTCTCAAGCCGCATCCGCGCGGACTGCTCCACCTCGTCGCC
>JAKONL010000630.1 GCA_022701965.1 Burkholderiaceae bacterium
CAGCGCGAATTCCTCGCCCAGTTCCGGATACGCCTTGCCCAATTCCTTGGCGACGCGGTGGAACGCCGCGTCGACGGTCAGACCGGCCTCGGCGCAGATCACCAGCAGGTCGAGCGCGTCGGGCAACCCCTTGCGGATCGCGTCCGATCGCTTGGTGATCAGGTTCTTGAGGTAGATGTCGGGTGCCTTGTACGCCAGGATGAAGCTCACCGCGACCAGGCCGTACCGCTTGAGCGGGCTCCAGGCCGGGAAGGCGTCGAGCCCGTAGACCCACAAGGCCATCAACCCGCCGAACACGATCGGCAGCATCAGCCGACCGAAGATCACCGCGATCGCCCAATCTTTCTTGCGGATGCCCGCCTGGAGCAGCTTGGTCTGCGCGACCTTCAACTGCTCGTCCTGCAGCATCTTGAAGCTCGACAGCAGGTCGCGCACGCGGTCCGCCGTCTCGTTCTTGTGGACGAGCTTGGCGCGCCGTTTCGAGGTGGAGGCGGTGATCCCCGCCTTCAACTGCTCGCGCCGGTCGTTCAGCGCCTTGACACGTTTGGTCATCGGGTCGCGCACGCTGAGCGCAGCGTAGATCGCGAGCACCACCGCGGCGGCGGCGACACCCGACAGCAGGGTCGCGACCCAGATCACGTCGACACCCAGCAGGGTAGGGCCGGTCGCGGGCTCCATCATATCTCGAAACTCACCATCTTGGCCATGATGAATGCGCCGATTCCCATCCACAGCAGGCCACCACCGCCGGCCACCATCAAGCGCTGGTCGACGAAGAAATTCTGCATGTACGAGCCGTTGATCATCCAGATCATGACGAAGACGATGAACGGCAGCGAGCCGACGATATAGGCCGACGCCTTCGACTCGGACGACATCGCGCGGATCTTGAGCTTCATCTGCATGCGCGATCGCAGCACGGTGGCGAGGTTCTGCAACGTCTCCGCCAGATTGCCGCCGGTTTCGCGCTGAATCGCGATGGTGATGACGAAGAACTGGAATTCGGGCGTGCCGAGCCGGTCGGCGGTTTCCTGAAGCGCCACGTCCATCGAGCGGCCGATCTTCATCTTGTCGCTGACCGAGCGGAATTCCTCACCCACCGGACCATCGACCTCGGCGCCGACCACCGACATCGTCTCGGTGATCGGCAGGCCCGAGCGTAACCCGCGAACGAGCAGCTCGATCGCGTCGGGAAACTTGCTGTTGAACTTGGCGACGCGCCGCTTGATCACCTTGCCGACCACCATGTGCGGCAACCCCGCGCCCGCGCCCAGCGCCAGGAACAGCGCCAGCAGCAGCGGAAAGCCGCGCAGCAGCAGCAGCAGCGTCAATCCGACCGCGAGACCAAGCGTCACCATGCCATATTGGCCGACGGTCCAGGTCTTGCCGGTCATGTTGAGCCGTTTCTGCAACTCCGCCGGATTGGGCAGCAGCCGCAGCGCGGCCTTATCGGCCTTAGTCTGGCTGCGGCCGGTGATGCGGCGCATCTGCGCTTCCATCGCCCCCTCCATCGAAGTGGAATGGCGCTCGCGCAATGCAGTCAGCCGGCGATCGCTCGTCTTCTGCGCCGATGGTCCGGCGAACGCGAACAGTATCATGCCCAGCGTCACCGCCGCGCCGATCGCGATCATCATCACTGGCAGCATGGTTTGCCCCTCACTCTCGCGCGCCCGGCCTCACGCCTTGCCCTTGGACGACGCGGGCTTCTTGGCCCCGCCCTTCGTCGTCAGGTCCTTTTTGGCGACCAGGCCCTTGAGGTTGCTGAACTTGCCGAGCAGCGACGCGCCCTTGGCCTGCTTGCCGGCGGCCGGTGCAGCATCGTCGCTCACCGCCAGCAGCGCGGCGAGGTCGAGCAGCGGCTGCACCGTCTTCGACGCCTTGCCCGCTTCCGCGAACGGCTTGCCCAGCTTCGCCGCCTGTGCCGCCAATTTCTGGTCGAACGGCACGATGACGTCGATCTTGCGCTCGATCGAGCCCTCGAAATCCTTGCGCGTGATCTCCAGCGCAGTACCCGGATGGACGCGGTTCGCGACCACCGTCACCTGCATCTGCGGCGCGTTGCTGCGCAGCCACGACAGCAGCCGGATCGTGTCGCGCGCGGCGGCGAGCGTCAGTTCGGTCACGATCACCGCGTTGTTCACGTCGTTGACGAGATGCGGGTGCTGCACCAGCATCATGCGCGGCAGGTCGACCACCGTGCTCTCGAACGCGCCGCGCATCTCCTCCTGCAATTGGTAGAAGGCGGCACCGTCGGTCATCACCGGCTGGCTGATCGGCGCTTCGGCGGAGAGCACCGCCAGCTTCTCCGACGCGCGCACCATCGCGCGCTCGATGAACAGGCCGTCGATGCGGCTGGGGTTCTCGATCGCGTCGGTCAATCCGCGCCCGGGCTCGAGGTCGAGCGCCAGCGCACCGGTGCCGAAATGCACGTCGAGGTCGAGCAGCGCGGTGGTGCGCTTCTCCTTGTCGCTCAGCAGCCATGCGAGCGAGGTCGCGATCGTCGACGCGCCCGCACCGCCGCGCGTGCCGATCACCGCGATCGCGCAATGCGGTCGGTCGGTGGTGCCCTCGCTCGGGCGGGGCGCGTTGATGATCGCCTGCGCCTGCGTGAACGAATCGCGCAGCATGTCGGGCGAGAAGGGTTTCAGCAGGTAATCGTGGATGCCTGACGCCAGCAGGTCGCGGTACAGCCGCACGTCGTTGACCTGCCCCGCGGCGATCACGACGGTGCCGGGCTCGCACACCTCGGCCAGCCCGTTAATGTCGCCGAGCGGATCGCCCGATTCGGACAGGTCGACGAACAGCACGTGCGGGCTGGTCGACACCGACAGCGTCTGCACGGCGTTGCGCAGGCCACCCTTGTTCACCTTCTCGGCGGACCAGCCTTGCTCGACCGCGATCGGCCGGATGGCCTCGACCGTCGAAT
>JAKONL010000167.1 GCA_022701965.1 Burkholderiaceae bacterium
CGGCACCTGCTACGACCAGCTCCAGGGCTACCAGTTCGACAGGATCTTCCCCGGCTGCCGGATCATCGACATCCACGAGTACCTGCTGGAGAAGGGGATCACGCTGGCGGACTCGATCGACGGGGCCGGCGGTGGCGGCTACCTCTACCACGACCCCTGCCACAGCCCGATGAAGCTGCAGGACCCGATGAAGACCGTCAAGGCGCTGGTGGGCGACGGCGTGCAGAAGAACGACCGCTGCTGCGGCGAGTCCGGCACGCTGGGCGTCACGCGGCCGGACATCGCCACGCAGATCCGCTTCCGCAAGGAGGAGGAGCTCAAGAAGGGCGAGGCCGCACTGCGCGCTTCCGGCAAGGCCCCGGCGCAGGGCAACGTGAAGATACTCACCAGCTGCCCGAGCTGCCTGCAGGGCCTGTCGCGCTACGGCGACGACCTGAACAACGGCCTGCTGGAGGCCGACTACATCGTCGTCGAGATGGCCCGCAAGATCCTGGGCGAGCAGTGGCTGCCCGAGTACGTCGCCGCGGCCAATAGCGGCGGCATCGAACGCGTGCTGGTCTGAGCATGAAGCGCTGCGTGCTGTGCGAGACGCCGGGCGGTCGCCTGGTGTTCGAGGCGCCGAAGTTCCGCGTGATCCACGCCGACGAAGCGGGCTTTCCGGGGTTCTATCGCGTGGTATGGCGCGAGCATGCGGCGGAGTTCTCGGATCTCGATGCCGCCGACCGCGCGCTGTGCATGGAAGCGGTGGCGACGGTCGAGCAGTGCCTGCGTCGCCATCTCGCGCCGACCAAGATCAACCTCGCGGCGCTCGGCAACATGGTCGCGCACCTGCACTGGCACGTGATCGCCCGCTTCGACTGGGACACGCGTTTCCCGGCGCCGGTCTGGGCCGAGGCGCAGCGCGGCCGCGACGGCGCGCGCGAAGGGGACATCGCCCTGCGGCTGCCCGCCGTCGAGGCGGACATCGCGGCCGGGCTGCGCGCGGTGCTCGGCTGAGCGAGCGCACATCCGACACACGCATACACACCGAACCAGGATTCAAAGACATGGCAGGCATGCACCATGGCGCACCGACGCCCCGATCGATCACCGTGCACAACCAGTCGCGGGTGCTCGAGATCGAGTTCTCCGACGGCAGGAGCTTTCGCATTCCGTTCGAACTGATGCGCGTGTATTCGCCATCGGCCGAAGTGCAGGGGCACGGCCCCGGCCAGGAGATCCTGCAGACCGGCAAGCGCGGCGTCGGACTGCTGGAGCTCGAGCCGGTCGGCAACTACGCGGTCAAGCCGGTGTTCACCGACGGCCACGAGAGCGGCATCTTCTCGTGGACGCTGCTCTACGAACTCGGCGCCGAGCAGGACGCGCTGTGGGCCCGCTACGAACAGCGTCTCGCGGCGGCCGGCGTCGACCGGGACGCACCGATGGCCCATCCGGGCGGCGGCAGCCACGCCTGTTCGAGCCACTGACCTTTCGCGATCGCCGGCGACGCAATGTCCGGTACGTTGGCGGGGTCGTCCTCGCCGCGATTCCTCAACCGTCCTAACATCAATCCCAATGACCACCACCCATTTCGGTTTCGAGAACGTCGAGGAGCGCGAGAAAGCCCGTCGCGTGCGCGGCGTGTTCGATTCGGTCGCGACCCGCTACGACCTGATGAACGACCTGATGTCGATGGGTCTGCATCGCGCCTGGAAGGCCTATGCCGTGATGGTCGCGAACGTCGGCGAAGGCTCGCGCGTGCTCGACATCGCCGGCGGTACCGGCGACCTCGCGCTGGCGTTCTCGAAGAAGGTGGGCGCGACCGGCAAGGTCGTCCATACCGACATCAACGAGGCCATGCTGCGCACCGGTCGCGAGCGCCTGCTCGACGCCGGCGTCGTGCTGCCCACGCTGGTCTGCGACGCCGAGAAGCTGCCGTTTCCGGACGGCCACTTCGACGTCGTGACCGTGGCTTTCGGCCTGCGCAACATGACGCACAAGGATGCGGCGCTCAAGGAGATGAACCGCGCGCTCAAGCCCGGCGGCAAGCTGCTGGTGCTGGAGTTCTCGCAAGTGGCCAAGCCCTTGCGCAAGGCCTACGACTGGTATTCCTTCAACGTCCTGCCACGCCTGGGCAAGGCCGTCGCCGGCGACGACGCGAGCTACCGCTACCTGGCCGAATCGATTCGCATGCATCCGACGCAGGACCAGCTCAAGGCCCTCATGAAAGAGGGTGGTTTCGGCCATGTGGACTATCACAACATGACGGGCGGCGTGGTCGCCCTGCATGTTGGAATCAAGTGTTGAATCTTTCGAACTGGAGACGATGAAATGAAGAACTTCTGGTCCGTGATGCTGGTGTGCGCACTGGTGCTCGTGAGCGCCGACGCCGATGCGCGACGCATGGGTGGCGGCAAGTCGGTCGGTCGCCAGTCGAACAACGTGACGCAGCGCGAGGCGGCACCGCCGGCCGCGCCCGCGACGCCGGGCGCACCGGCGCAGAGCGCCAACAACGCGGCTGCACGCCCGGCGACCGCCGCACCCGCCGCAGCGGCGCCCAAGCGCAACTGGGGCGGAATGCTCGGCGGCCTGGCTGCAGGCCTGGGCCTGGCATGGCTTGCGAGTTCGCTCGGCCTGGGCGCCGGTTTCGGCAACATCCTGCTGATCGCATTGCTCGCGATGGCTGCGCTGTTCGCATGGCGCATGTTCGCCGCGCGCCGGGCGGCGGCATCGTCCAACGGCACCGGCCGTGGCAACGACGGCGGTTTCGCGTTCCAGGGCGCTGGCGCCGGCGCGCCGGCGGACGTGCCGGTCGCCGCGCAGTACCGTGCGGACAAGGTCGGCAACGACGCCTCCGCACGTCCGTGGGAATCGTCGGGAACATCGTACGACTCGACGGCGACCGCCGAGCGCGGCGGCTCGTCGATGGCGGGCGCCGCCGGTGCCGGCACGGGCAGCATGATCGGCTCCGCGCTGGTCGGTGCTCAGACCTGGGGTGTCCCGGCCGGGTTTGACAGCGACGGTTTCCTGGCCGCGGCCAAGCGCAATTTCGTGACGCTGCAAGGTGCCTGGGACCGGTCCGACATCGGCATGCTGCGCTCGATGATGACCGACAGCATGGTCGGCGAGATCCAGTCGCAACTGTCGGAGCGCGAGTCGCATACGGGCGGCCAGCCGAACAAGACGGAAGTCGTGGTGCTCGACGCCAAGCTGCTCGGCATCGAGGAACTGCCGGACGCCTACATGGCCAGCGTCGAGTTCTCCGGGATGATCAAGGAAGACGCCGCCTCGGGACCGAGCCCGTTCCGCGAGGTGTGGAACATGACCAAGCCGACCAGCGGCTCGGGCGGCTGGCTGGTCGCCGGCGTTCAGGCGCTGCAGTAGCCCTGCGATTCGACCCGCCGGCCGCGGCCTTCGCGGTGCGGGGTCGGCAACCGACGGGATAATGGGGACATGGCTACACCATCGTCCCCTTTTTCTTTTCTCGGCGGTCTTTTCGAACGCATCGGCGACCGCGTGCGGCCACCTTCGTGGGTCGTGCACGAGATCCAGCACCGCGCCGTTCTCTTCCTCAATCATGTGTTGCAGCAGGAACCGGAAGCGCAGCAGAGGCTGATGCGCCAGAAGGGGCGGGTGGTGCGCTTCGAGTGGCGTTTCGTCGCGCTGCAGCTCCAGGCGACGCCGGCCGGCCTGCTCGACATCGCACCCGAGGGTGCCGTCCCCGAACTCACGCTGATCGTCACCGAGAGTTCGCCGTTCGGACTGGCGCGCGCCACACTGCGCGGCGACAAGCCCGCGGTCCGCATCGTCGGCGACGTGCAGCTCGCGGCCGAGGTGAACTGGCTGGTCGACCATGTGCGCTGGGATGTCGAGGACGACCTCGCGCGCGTGGTCGGCGACGTGCCCGCGCACACGATCGGCAACATCGCACGGCGCGCCGCCACGGCGATCCGGCAGTTCGTGGGCGATCGTCCCGGTGCGCCGCGCCGCTCCGGTGCACCGGCACAGACGCCGGGCGCGGGCAGCGAATGAGCCGTTTCTATCGCGGCATCTACATCGTCTGGATCGCGCTGCGGTACGGCCTCGACGAGCTGGTGCTGACCAGCTTCCAGAAGCCGTGGCTGAAGGCGATCGCGCGGATCGTGTCGTTCGGGCGCAGGCTCGATGCGCCGCGGGGCCAGCGCCTGCGCGAGGCGCTGGAGCGCCTCGGGCCGATCTTCGTCAAGTTCGGCCAGGTGCTGTCGACGCGGCGCGACCTCCTGCCGCCCGACATCGCCGACGAGCTGGTCTGGCTGCAGGACCGCGTACCGCCGTTCCCGTCGGCGGTGGCCGTCGCCACCATCGAGCGTGCGTTCAAGCGCCCGGTCGCCGACATCTTCGAGCAGTTCGACGAGACTCCGGTGGCCAGCGCTTCCATCGCCCAGGTCCACTTCGCGAAGCTGCGCGATGCCAAGGGCACGCTGCGCGAGGTCGCGGTGAAGGTGCTGCGTCCCGGCATGCGCGGGATCATGGAGAAGGACCTCGCGCTCATGGCGATGATGGCCGGCTGGGTCGAGAGCCTGTCGGCCGACGGCAAGCGTCTGAAGCCGCGCGAGGTGGTGGCTGAATTCGACAAGTACCTGCACGACGAGCTCGATCTGGTGCGCGAGGCCGCCAACGCCGCCCAGCTGCGCCGCAACATGGCCGAGCTCCAGCTGGTGCTGATCCCGGAGATGCACTGGGATTTCTGCCACCCGGAAGTCATGGTGATGGAGCGCATGAACGGCGTTCCCATCGCCCAGCTCGACCGCCTGCGCGCGGCCGGCGTCGACATCCCGAAGCTCGCGCGCGACGGCGTGACGATCTTCTTCACGCAGGTCTTCCGCGACGGCTTCTTCCATGCCGACATGCATCCGGGCAACATCCAGGTGAGCCTGGCGCCGGAGACCTTCGGGCGCTACATCTCGCTGGACTTCGGCATCGTCGGCACGCTGACCGAGTCCGACAAGGAATATCTGGCGCAGAACTTCGTCGCCTTCTTCCGGCGTGACTACAAGCGCGTCGCGGAGCTGCATCTGGAGAGC
>JAKONL010000174.1 GCA_022701965.1 Burkholderiaceae bacterium
CGCGCGAAGAACGACGGGGTGCGCGCATGAAGCACGCGATCCGCCGGATCCACTTCGTCGGCATCGGCGGCGCCGGCATGAGCGGCATCGCCGAGGTGCTGCTCAACCTGGGCTACCGCATCTCCGGCTCCGACCTGAGCGACAGCGCGACGCTGCGCCGCCTCGCCGGCCTGGGCATCGTCACCTACGTCGGCCACGACGCGACGAACATCGCCGGGGCCGACGCGGTCGTCACCTCGACCGCCGTGCAGGCCGACAATGCCGAGGTGATCGCCGCGCGCGAGAAGCGCATCCCGGTGGTGCCGCGCGCCATGATGCTGGCCGAGCTGATGCGCCTGAAGCAGGGCATCGCCATCGCCGGCACGCATGGCAAGACGACCACCACCAGCCTGGTGGCGAGCGTGCTGGCCGCGGCCGGGCTCGATCCGACCTTCGTGATCGGCGGGCGGCTCAACAGCGCCGGTGCCAATGCGCAGCTCGGCAGCGGCGACTACATCGTGGTGGAGGCCGACGAGTCGGACGCATCGTTCCTGAACCTGCTGCCGGTGATGGCGGTGGTCACGAACATCGACGCCGACCACATGGAAACCTACGGGCACGACTTCGCGAAGCTCAAGAAGGCTTTCGTCGACTTCCTGCATCGCATGCCCTTCTACGGCGTGGCGATCCTGTGCACCGACTGCTCGGCGGTGCGCGAGATCGTCCAGGAAGTGACCTGTCCGGTCACCAGCTACGGCTTCAACGAGGACGCGCAGGTGCGCGCCGTCGACGTGCGCGCCGTCGGCTCGCAGATGCACTTCACCGCGCAACGGCGCAACGGCGTCACGCTGCCCGACCTGGACGTCGTGCTGAACCTGGCGGGCGAGCACAACGTGCTCAACGCGCTGTCGGTCATCGCCGTGGCGGTCGAGCTCGGGGTGCCGGACGAAGCGGTGCAGCGCGGCCTGGCCGAATTCAAGGGCGTCGGGCGCCGCTTCCAGAGCTACGGCGACGTGCCGGTGAAGCGGCCCGGCGTCTCGATCGACACCTTCACGCTGATCGAGGATTACGGCCACCATCCGGTCGAGATGGCCGCGACCATCGCCGCCGCGCGCGGTGCGTTCCCGGGCCGCCGGCTGGTGCTGTCGTTCCAGCCGCACCGCTTCACGCGCACCCGCGACTGCTTCGAGGATTTCGTCAAGGTGCTGGGTACGGCCGATGCCGTGCTGCTCTCCGAGGTGTACGCGGCCGGCGAGTCGCCGATCGTGGCGGCCGATGGCCGGGCGCTCACGCGGGCGCTGCGCGTGGCCGGCAAGGTCGAGCCGGTGTTCGTCGACGAGATCGGCGGGATGCCGCAGGCCATCCTGGACAACGTGCACGGCGGCGACGTCGTGATCTGCATGGGCGCCGGCTCGATCGGCGCGGTGCCGGGCCGGGTGGTCGAGCTCGGCGGGTCGCCCGTGGCGGCTGCGCGACCGGGCCTCTTCACCCGCGAAGGGAGGGCGCTGTGATGGATCCCAAAGGCCTCGGCAAGGTCGCCGTGCTGTTCGGCGGCAGCTCGGCCGAACGCGAGATCTCGATCCTCTCGGGCACGGGCGTGCTGGAGGCGCTGCGCTCGCGCGGCGTCGACGCGCATGCGTTCGACCCGGCCGGGCGCGACCTGGTGGAGTTGCGCCGCGACGGCTTCGACCGCTGCTTCATCGCGCTGCACGGCCGCCACGGCGAGGACGGCACCGTGCAGGGCGCGCTGGAACTGCTCGGCATCCCGTACACCGGATCGGGCGTGCTGGCCTCCAGCA
The DNA here is from genome assembly GCA_022701965.1 of Burkholderiaceae bacterium. The sequence goes on from JAKONL010000174.1 coordinate 1,779, forward strand.
TGGCGATGGACAAGGTCATGACCAAGCGCATCTTCGAGGCCGAGGGACTGCCGACGCCGAAGTACGTGCGCCTCGCCCCCGACCGGCAGACGCCCGAGCAGGTGCGCGTGGTGCCCGACGTGCTGGGCCTGCCGCTGATCGTCAAGCCGCCGCGCGAGGGTTCGTCGATCGGCGTGACCAAGGTCGAGGGCTATTCGCAGATGCGCGACGCCGTCGCCCTGTCGGCCAAGTACGACGCCGACGTGCTGTGCGAGCAGTTCATCGACGGCGAGGAGGTCACCTGCGCCGTGCTGGGCAACGGGCTCTCCGCCGAGGCCCTTCCGGTGGTGCGCATCGCCGCCCCCGAGGGCGCGTACGACTACCAGAACAAGTACTTCACCGACGACGTCAAGTACCACTGCCCGAGCGGGCTGCCGGAAGCCGAGGAGACCGAGATCCGCCGCATCACGCTGGCGGCGTATCGCACGCTCGGCTGCCGCGGCTGGGGACGGGCCGACATCATGATCCGCGCGACCGACCGCAAGCCGTTCCTGCTGGAGATGATCACCTCGCCGGGCATGACCACGCACTCGCTGGTGCCGATGTCCGCGCGCGCCGCGGGCATCGCCTACGAGGACCTGTGCCTGCGGGTGCTGGCCGCCGCCTCGCTCGACGCCAAGGGAATCGCCTGATGGCCGCCGACAGCATCCCCGTTCCGTTCGACGTCAGGCTCATGAACGTCACCGCGACGCTGGCCTTCGCCGCGTGCGCGGCGATGCTGCTGGCGGCGGGCGCCTGGTGGGTGCTGCGGCAGCCGTTCTTCCCGATCGCGGCGATCAAGGTCGACGGCGAGGTCACGCACAACACCGCCGCGACCCTGCGCGCCAACGTCGCGCCGCAGCTCGAGGGCAACTTCTTCACCGTCGACCTCGCGCGTGCCCGCCACGCGTTCGAATCGGTGCCGTGGGTGCGCAAGGCCGTGGTGCGACGCGAATTCCCGAACAAGCTGCACGCCACGCTGACCGAGCAGGTGCCGGTCGCGCACTGGGGGGACGATGCCGGCTCCCGGCTGGTCAACGGCTTCGGCGAGGTGTTCGACGCCAACGTCGCCGAGGTCGACAAGGACCTGCCGCGGCTCGACGGCCCCGACGACCAGGCCGGGCAGGTGCTGGGCATGTACCGCGTGCTGGTGCCGATCTTCGCGCCCCATGCGCTGGAGATCGAGGAGCTGCGCCTGTCGAGCCGCGGCAGCTGGCGCGTGCTGCTCGACACCGGCGCGACGATCGAGCTCGGCCGCGGCCGCGGCGAGCAGGTCGCGGCGCGGGCGACGCAGTTCCTGAAGACCGTCAAGCAGGTCGCGGCGCAGTACGGCCGCACGGTCGCGTCGGTGGAGGGCGCCGACCTGCGTCACAACGAGGGTTACGCGCTGCGACTGCGCGGCGTCACCACGGTCGTCACCGACGCCAAGAACGACCCCAAGAAGAAATAAGCGAACACCGAGGAATCCATGCCCAAAGAATACAAAGACCTGGTCGTCGGCCTCGACATCGGAACCGCGAAGGTGATGGTGGTCGTGGCCGAGGTGCTGGGCAACGGCGCGCTCAAGCTCGCCGGGCTCGGCGTCGCGCCGAGCAACGGGCTCAAGCGCGGCGTGGTCGTGAACATCGACGCCACGGTCCAGAGCATCCAGCAGGCGCTGAAGGAAGCCGAGCTGATGGCCGACTGCAAGATCGGCCGCGTCTACACCGGCATCACCGGCAGCCACATCCGCGGCATCAATTCGAGCGGCATGGTGGCGGTCAAGGACAAGGAAGTGACGCCGGCCGACGTCGCCCGCGTGGTGGAGACGGCGCGCGCCATCAACATCTCGAGCGACCAGCGGCTGCTGCTGGTCGAGCCGCAGGAATTCGTGATCGACGGCCAGGACGTGAAGGAACCGATCGGCATGAGCGGCATGCGGCTCGAAGCCAAGGTGCACATCGTGACCGGCGCCCAGAGCGCTGCCGAGAACATCATCAAGTGCGTGCGCCGCTGCGGCCTGGACGTGGAGCAGCTGATGCTGAATCCGCTGGCGTCCAGCCAGGCGGTGCTGACCGACGACGAGCGCGAGCTGGGCGTGGCGGTGGTCGACATCGGCGCCGGCACCACCGACGTCGCCATCTTCACCAACGGCGCGATCCGCCACACCGCTGTGATCCCGATCGCCGGCGACCTGATCACCAGCGACATCGCCATGGCGCTGCGCACCCCCACCAAGGACGCCGAGGACATCAAGGTCGAGGCCGGCTATGCCAAGCAGCTGCTGGCCGACCCCGAGGCGCAGGTGGAGGTTCCCGGCCTGGGCGATCGCGGCCCGCGCATGCTGAGCAAGCAGGCCCTGGCCGGTGTGATCGAGCCGCGCATCGAGGAAATCTTCTCGCTGGTGCAGCAGGTGATCCGCGAGTCCGGCTACGAGGAAATGCTGTCCTCGGGCATCGTGCTGACCGGCGGCAGCTCGGTCATGCCGGGCATGCTGGAACTGGCCGAGGACATCTTCCTGAAGCCGGTGCGCCGCGGCGTGCCCAAGTACCGCAGCGCGCTGGCCGACATGGTCAGCCAGCCGCGCGCCGCCACCGTGATGGGCCTGATGGAAGAAGCCCGGCTGGCACGCCTGCGCGGCTTCAAGGTGGCGCAGAAACATGGCTCCGTGAAGACGGCCTTCGGCCGCTTCAAGGATTTCATCGTGGGGAATTTTTGATGACCCCCAGGCTTGCCCACTCCGTGTGGCCGCCAACCCCCGTCCCGGGGGAGGGCTTCGTT
>JAKONL010000063.1 GCA_022701965.1 Burkholderiaceae bacterium
CGGCTTGGTTTCCATGGCGTGCTCGTCTCTTTGAATTCGTGGGGGGTCGCCAGTATCCGACGAACGAGTGATTCGTTCCAATCCAAAACGAAGCGGTGATTGATATGCTGCCCCTATGAAAGAAACGATCATCGACCTGCGCGCCTGGCGCCAGTTCGTCGCCGTGGCCGAAGAGCTGCACTTCGGGCGCGCCGCGCTGCGGCTGCACATGACCCAGCCGCCCGTCACGCAGGCCATCGCGCAGCTGGAGAGGACGCTGGGCGTGAAGCTGTTCGACCGCACCCAGCGCCGCGTCGCGCTCACCGCGGCCGGCGAAGCGCTGTTGCCCGACGTGCGCGAGATGCTGGCGCGCGCGCAAGCGTTGCCGGCGCGCGCCCGTGCCGCGGCCGCCGGCGAGGTGGGGCGGGTGCGGCTGGCCTTCGTGTCGACCGTCGGCTTCGAGCGCCTGCCGGTCTGGGTGCGCGAGTTCCGGCTCCAGTGCCCTCAGGTGGCGCTGGAACTGGTCGAGGCGACCGGCGACGTCCAGCTCGAAGCGCTGGCGCGCGGCGAGATCGATGCCGGGCTGATGCTGCATTCGCCCGGCTTCGCGCCGCCGGGGCTGGAGCGCCTGGCGGTGGCCGTCGAGCCGCTGGTGCTGGCGTTGCCCGAGGGGCACCGGCTCGCACAGGTCGACCGTCCGGCGCTCGCCGACGTGCTGGCCGAGCCGCTGGTGATCTTTCCGCGCCGCATCGTGCCGTCGCTCCACGATGCCATCCACGGGCTCTATCACGCGGCCGGGCGCGTGCCGGCGGTGGCGCAGGAAGCGATCCAGATGCAGACCATCGTCAATCTGGTCTGGGGCGGCGTCGGCGTGGCCTGGGTGCCGGCGAGCGTGATGCAGTTCCGGCGCACCGGCGTGGTCTACCGCACGGCGCAGGCCCTGGTCCTGCGCGAGGGCCGGCGCGGTGCGCGGCCGTCCTCGCCCGCGCTGCCGACCTGCGAGACGAGCCTGGTCTGGCCGGCCGGTGCGCCCGATCCCGCGCTGGCGCGCTTCGTCGACTTCGTGCGTTCCGCCGCCGTCGCCGGACGCTGAAGGCGCGATGCCGTTTGCAACGGCGATTCGGCAGGAAATGTCCAATGCGCGGGCGAGATCGGCAGCTTGTCCAGGGACCGAAATCTAAGATCGGTACGCTCCGGCCGCGAGCCGATTCCAAGAAAGTCCCGCTCCCATGACGACCTCCGTTCCGACCGGCCATCCGGGCCTGCCGATCGCCGACAGCGTGAACGCGCAACGCTTCTACATCGACGGTGGCTGGCGGGCCCCGGCAGAGCGGCCCGCGTCCGGTGGGCAGGCGTTGTGCGACGTCGTGAATCCGGCCGACGAAGAGGTCCTCGGCCGCATCGCGATGGGCGGCGCGGTGGACGTCGACCTCGCCGTCGCTGCCGCGCGCCGCGCATTCGCTGCGTTCTCTACCTCGTCGGTGGCCTCGCGCGCGGCGCTCCTCGGAAGGATCCATGCGCTGATGCTCGATCGCGCCGAGGAGTTCGCGCTCGCGCTCAGCCTGGAGATGGGCGTGGCGATGGGCTACGCCCGCACCGCGCAGCTCCCGCTTGCCGCCGAACACGTGCGCGTGGCGCGCGAGGCGCTGCTCGCCTATCCGTTCACGACCCACCAGGGCCCGACCGCCATCGTGCGCGAGGCGATCGGCGTCTGCGGCCTCATCACGCCGTGGAACTGGCCGCTCTACCAGGTCACGGCCAAGGTCGCGCCGGCGCTCGCCGCGGGTTGCTGCGTGGTGATCAAGCCGAGCGAGCTGTCGCCCTACAGCGCCCTGATGTTCGCGCAGCTGATGCACGACGCGGGCGTGCCGCCCGGCGTGTTCAACCTCGTCAACGGCACCGGTCCCGAAGTGGGCGCCGCGATGGCCGAACACCCGGGCATCGACATGATCTCCATCACCGGATCGACCCGCGCCGGCGTGCTGGTGGCGCAGGCCGCGGCGCCGACGGTCAAGCGGGTGACGCAGGAGCTCGGTGGCAAGTCGCCCAACGTGATGCTGCCCGATACCGACTTCGCGCGGGCGGTGCCGCTGGGCGTGGCGGCGGCGTTCCGCAACGTCGGCCAGTCGTGCAGCGCACCGACGCGGATGATCGTGCCGCGCGAGCGGCTCGCCGAGGTCGAGGCGCTGGCGCGCGAGGCGGCCGGGGCGATGGTCGTGGGCGACCCGTCGTCCGAGGCGACCACGCACGGCCCGATCGCCAACCGCGCGCAGTTCCAGCGCGTGCAGCACCTGATCGAGGTCGGTATCGACGACGGCGCGGAACTCGTCTGCGGCGGCCCGGGCCGCCCCGACGGTCTGGAGCGTGGCTTCTACACGCGTCCGACGATCTTCTCCTCGGTCGCCACCGGCATGCGCATCGCGCAGGAAGAGGTGTTCGGCCCGGTGCTGTGCATCCTGCCGTACGACACGGTGGAGGAGGCCGTGACCATCGCCAACGACACCGTCTACGGCCTCGGCGCCCACGTGCAGGGC
>JAKONL010000067.1 GCA_022701965.1 Burkholderiaceae bacterium
CCGCAGCCTGAAGGCGATCCTGGCCGACGATGCGCAACCGTTCGACTGGCTCGCCGGCACGCTGGCGGCGGTGATGCCGGCGCACGTGATCTACCCGAAGGTCGACTCGCGCCCCGCCGGGTTCTCCGGCCGATGGCTCAGGGAGATCCTGCGCGGCCGATTCGGATTCGAGGGTGCGATCTTCAGCGACGACCTGAGCATGGAGGCCGGCCGCTACATCGACGGCCGCCTGCTGAGCTATGCCGATGCGGCCTTGGCGGCGCTGGAAGCCGGTTGCGACCTGGCGCTCCTGTGCAACCAGAGCATCGGCGAGGGCGCGCCGCTCGACGAACTGCTCGAGGGCTTCGAGGCGGCGCTCGGGACGGGCCGCTGGCGACCCGACGACGCCGGCGAGGCGCGGCGCCTGGCACTTTTGCCGACGACGCCGGCGCTCGCATGGGATGCGCTGGCGGCGTCTCCGGCCTACCGGCGGGCGCAGACGCTGCTGTCCGCGCTCGCGCCGGTCTAGCCGGCGTTCTTCAGGGCCTTCTTGGCCTTGTCGGCGGAACTGTCCGCACGGTTCTTGTGATAGCCGGACTTGACGTTGTTGACGGCCTTGCCGACCGGGCCGCTTTTCTTCGCCTCGCTGTCGGCGCGCTTCTGGTCGATCTTGTGCTTGGCGGCGTCGGTCGCTTCCGAAGCGGCCTTGCCGACCTGTGCGCCGGCGGTCATGACGGTGAGCGAGGCGACGAGGGCGAGAAGAATCTTGTTCATGACGGGCTCCAGTGGTTGGGACGGAATATGACGGGTCGTCGGGCGGCGCGAGACTGCGATGTCAGTCCTCGTCGCGCCCACTGGCCAACGTGTCAGCCTGCGATTCGGTTGTCCAGAGCCGTGCGCCGCCCGCATCCAGGTGCGTGAGATACATCCGGAGGTCGAATTCGCGCTGGTGGTAGTCGGGGTCCATGTGCGTGCACAGCGCGTAGAACGACTTGTCGTGATCGCGCTCCTTCATGTGCGCGAGTTCGTGCACGACGATCATCCGCAGCCACTCGATCGGCACCGTCCTGAACAGGCTCGCGACACGGATCTCGCGCTTCGCCTTGAGCTTGCCGCCCTGCACGCGCGAGATCGTGGTGTGGGTACCGAGCGCGTTGCGGATCACATGCAGCTTGTTGTCGAACGCGACCTTGGACAGCGGCTCGGCATTGCGCAGGAACTCGCTCTTGAGCGCGGTGACGTAGTCGTACAGCGCGCGGTCGGTCCGCACGTCGTGCGCGACCGGATAGCGCGAGAGCAGGTGGTCGCCCAGTCGCTGCTCCACCATCATCCTGCGCACCTGCTCCTGCAGCGATGCCGGATAGTGCGCGATGTACTTCATGCCGTACCGGCCTTCGTCGCGGTGGATCTGTGCGCCGAGTAGGCGAGCCCGGCCGCCACGCCACCGAACAGGTCGCCTTCGACCAGCTTCACGCCCGCGAAGCCGCGCCGCAGCGCCTCCTGGAACGGCCGCAGCGCCGAGGAGCCGCCGGTCAGGTAGATCGCATCGAGGTCGTGGCTGCGCAGGCCGGCGCGACGCACGCACTCGTGCGCGCTGGCGACGATCCTGCCGAGCAGGTCGGAGAGCTGCTGCGTCATGTCGCCGGTCGACAGCGTCGCGTCCAGGCCCTTCTCGACGAACGACAGGTCGATGCGCACGTCGCCGTTCGTGACCGAACCGTCGATCTTGGCCTGCTCGACCTCGCTCGCGATGCGGTGGCCGTAGCGCTCCTCCAGCACCGTCATCAGCCGGTCGTGCAGCCGCGCGTCGGCATAGCTGCTGCGCAGTTCCTTCGCCTGGCGCACGGCCTTGGGCGCGTAGAGCCAGTTGATCAGGTGCCACGAAGACAGGTCGAAGAACACGCCGCTGGGTACTTCGCGCCCGCGCGCATCCCTGTGGCGGTAGCCGAAGTTCGGCATCACGCGCTCGACGTTCAGGCGCTGGTCGAAGTCGGTGCCGCCGATGTGCACGCCGCTGGTGGCCAGCACGTCGGCGCTGCGGTCGGCCAGTACGGCACGCTCCGGGCCCAGGCGCACGACGGTGAAATCGGAGGTGCCGCCACCGATGTCGACGATCAGCACCAGCGACTCCTTCGCGACGCGCTGCTCGTAGTCGAACGCGGCGGCGATCGGTTCGAGCTGGAAGGCGATGTCGCGGAAACCGGCCGTGCGCGCGGCCTGTCGCAGGCTGTCTTCGGCCGCCTGGTCGCGCTTGGCGTCGTCGTCGACGAAGTGCACCGGTCGTCCGAGCACGACACGTTCGGGTCGAACGCCCAGCGTCCGCTCGGCGCGATGGCCGAGTTCGAGCAGGAAGCGCGCGACGATGTCCTGGAAGCTCACCAGCCCGTCGTAGACCGCCGTGGTCTCCTGCATCAGCGAACTGCCGAGCAGGCTCTTGAGCGAACGCATCAGCCGCCCCTCGACGCCGGCGAGGTACATCGCGACCGCATCGCGGCCGAAGTGGGTGGTGCGGTCCTCGGCGTTGTAGAAGAGGGCGGTCGGCATCGTGGTGGCCGTGCCTTCGAGCGGCAGCGCCTGCGCGAGGCCGCCGGGCGGCGCCCAGGCAACGGCGGAATTCGACGTGCCGAAGTCAATACCGATCATGGATTCCTAGATGCATTCGTGAAACACCGCGGAGCCGGCTGCGCCGGGCCGCTGGTGTCGCCCCAGGCCGGGGGTGGCGGCTACGCGAAGCGAGCGAGCCTGGGGGCGAGTCAAGCTTCTTTGCGCAGCGCCGGGAACAGGATCACGTCGCGGATGCTCGGCGAGTCGGTCAGCAGCATCATGAAGCGGTCGATGCCGATGCCGCAGCCGCCGGTCGGCGGCATGCCGTATTCGAGCGCGCGCACGAAGTCGTGGTCGAAGAACATGGCCTCGTCGTCGCCCGAGTCCTTGGCCGCGACCTGCGCGTTGAAGCGCGCGGCCTGGTCCTCGGCGTCGTTGAGCTCGCTGAAGCCGTTGCCGAACTCGCGACCGGTGATGTAGAGCTCGAAGCGCTCGGTGACCTCGGGACGGTCGTCGTTGGCACGGGCCAGCGGCGAAATCTCTGTCGGATGCTCCATGATGAAGGTCGGCTGCCAGAGCTTCTCCTCGACCGTTTCCTCGAAGTACAGCACCTGCAGGCTGGCGAGGCTGCGCTGCGACAGCTTGTCCTTCTCTTCGTTCAGGCCGATCTTGCGCAGTGCGTTGACGAGCCATGCCGCGTCGTCGACGTTCGTGCCGGCCTCGGTGTGCCGGACGATCGCCTCGCGGATCGTGAGCCGCTCGAACGGCTGGCTCAGGTCGACGGCCTTGCCCTGATACGTCAGCTGCTCGCCGCCGGTGGTCTTCTTCGCGATCGTGCGGATGATCATCTCGGTGAAGTCCATCAGGTCGAGGTACGTCCAGTACGCCGCATAGAACTCCATCATCGTGAACTCGGGGTTGTGCCGCACCGAGATGCCTTCGTTGCGGTAGCTCCGGTTGATCTCGAAGACGCGCTCGAAGCCGCCGACGATCAGGCGCTTGAGGTAGAGCTCCGGCGCGATGCGAAGAAACATCTCCTGGTCGAGCGCGTTGTGGTGCGTCCTGAAAGGCTTGGCGTTGGCGCCGCCCGGAATCGGATGCAGCATCGGCGTCTCGACCTCGAGGAAGTCGTTGGCGACCATGAATTCGCGCAAAGCGCTCACGGCCCGGCTGCGGGCCTTGAAGCGATCGCGCGCGGACTCGTCGGTGATCAGGTCGACGTAGCGCTGGCGGTACTTCTGCTCCTGGTCGGCCATGCCGTGGAACTTGTCGGGCAGCGGCCGCAGGCTCTTGGTGAGCATGCGGATCCGCGTGACCTTGACCGACAGCTCGCCGGTCTTGGTCTTCATCAGCGTGCCTTCGGCGCCGACGATGTCGCCGAGGTCCCAGCGCTTGAAGTCGGCGTAGGCCTCCTCGCCGATCG
>JAKONL010000069.1 GCA_022701965.1 Burkholderiaceae bacterium
GTCGTGTCGCGCAGCCAGTGATCGAGCAGCTTGCGCTTGTGCATTGTGTTGTCCGCCCAGAACAGCGACTGCTTGATGTTCGCGTGCTTCTCCTGCGGCGAATCGATCTGCACCTTTTGCGGCTGGCGCATCACGCGGGTGGCGAGTTGCTGGATGCGCGGTGCGAACGTCGCGCTGAACATCATGGTCTGCTTGCGCTGGATCGTCAGCTGGTTGACTTCGGCGAGATCGTCCGAGAAACCCAGGTCGAGCATGCGATCGGCTTCGTCGACGACCAGGAACTGCACCTGGTCGAGCTTGATCTGCATCGAGCGCTGCAGGTCGAGCAGGCGACCCGGCGTCGCGACGACGAGATTGGCGTTTTGCAGCTTGGCGATCTGTAGCTGGTAGGGCATGCCGCCGACCACGCTGGCCACGCGCAGGCCGCGGCAGTGCTTGACAAGGTCGATGGCGTCGTGCGCGACCTGCTGGGCGAGTTCGCGCGTCGGGCACAGGATCAGCGCACCGGGCGTCGCTGCCTTGAAATTGCGCGTGTTGGTCGGGTCCTTGCGCTTGGCCTTCTTCGGCGGCGCCTCGCCGCGCTCGGCGGCTTCGGCGGAAAGACGCTGGAACTCGGCCTTGGCGAGCGCCTCGGCTTCGGCTTCCTGCTTGAGCAGGGTGTGCAGCACGGGAAGCAGGAATGCGGCGGTCTTGCCGCTGCCGGTCTGGCTCGACACCATCAGGTCGATCAGGCGGGCGTCGCCATCGTCGGAAGACGTGAGGGCCAGGGGAATGACCTTGTCCTGCACGGTGGTCGGCTGGTCGTAGCCGAGGTCGGCCACGGCCGCCACGAGCTCCGCAGCAAGGCCGAGGCGCACGAAGCCGTTCGGCAGTACAGGCTTCGAATCTTCGACGGGCGCCTCGGCGGCAACCACAGGAAGGCCGTCGGGTTCTGCGGCGTTCGTCACGGCATTGCCGGAATGATCTCCGGTGGCGGCCGTCATGGCGAATTCATCGGATTGCACAGGCGCGAATTCGCCCTGCGCTTCATAAGCGTCGGTCATATTTATCTCATCTCATACGCAAGCGCTGCCGTGGGCGGCGCTCCGTCGGGTGGTGAAAAACATCAACCATCCAACGACATTCAACCGAGATGCTGACCTCCGATAGTCCGGAGGATTCGCCTCTGTTGCGGCCCTTTCGGTCGGGCGCGTGTGCAAGATAGGGAGATGCAAGAAACGCTGCGGCTGTGCAGCGAAGTCTTCGATTATGGCACGATTGCGGGTTTTTACCTAATCGTCGAGCTTGAGAAAAGTCGTCCGGTAGTGCGCGAGCTCCTCGATGGATTCGTGCACGTCCGCGAGCGCGGTGTGCGCCTGCTGCTTCTTGAAGGCGCTGTACGCTGCGGGCTTCCAGCGCTTGGCCAGCTCCTTCAGCGTGCTCACGTCAAGGTTGCGGTAGTGGAAATACGCCTCGAGCTTCGGCATGAACTTGACGAGGAACCGCCGGTCCTGCCCGATCGTGTTGCCGCACATGGGCGATCCCTGCTTCGGGATGTAGCGCGAAATGAAGTCCAGCAGCTGGCGCTCGGCCTCCGCCTCGTCGATCGACGATGCCTTCACCTTGTCGATCAGTCCGCTCCGGCCGTGCGTCCCTTTGTTCCAGCTGTCCATGGCGTCCAGCACGGCGTCGTCCTGATGGATCGCGATGACGGGACCGTCGATGCGTGGCGTGAGGTCGGGGCCGGTGACCACGACGGCGATTTCGATCAACCGTTCCTTTTCCGGATCGAGCCCGGTCATCTCGCAGTCCAGCCAGACGAGGTTCTGGTCGCTTTTCTTGAGCACGGGTACCGGCGCGGCCGGTGTGGGGTCGATGGGTTCAGGCATCCCGCGATTGTCGTCGAAGCTAAACTCGCGCCCCATGCCCGAATCGCTCCTCGTGACCTATGCCTTCGCCGCCGCCATCGTGGCCGGGCTCGCCATCAAGTACTGGCTCGCATCGCGCCAGATGCGGCACGTGATGCGGCATCGCGATGTCGTGCCGGCGGCCTTCGCGCAGACCATGACGCTCGCTTCACATCAGAGAGCAGCGGACTACACCGTCGCAAAGTCCTGTTTCGGCCTCGTCGAGACGGCCTGGGGCACCGCTGTCCTGCTGGGGTGGACGCTGCTCGGGGGCCTCGACCTGCTGAACAAGGCCCTGCTCGCCTGGATCGGCCCGGGCCTGCCGCAGCAGCTCGCCCTGCTGGCGGCCTTCGCGGCCATCGGCGGCCTGCTCGAGCTGCCTTTCACGCTGTGGCAGACGTTCCGGCTCGAGGAGCGATTCGGCTTCAACAAGATGACGTTCCGGCTGTGGTTTGCCGACGCCGCGAAGGGCACGCTGGTCGGTGCCGTGGTCGGCCTCCCGATCGCGGCGCTCATCCTCTGGATCATGGGTGCGACGGGCGCGTTCTGGTGGGCGTGGGCATGGGCGACCTGGATGGGATTCAACCTGCTGCTGATGCTCGTCTATCCGAGCTTCATCGCTCCGCTGTTCAACAAGTTCAAGCCGCTCGAGGACTCTGGCCTGAAGGCCCGCGTGACCGCGTTGATGGAGCGTTGCGGCTTCGCCGCCAAGGGCCTGTTCGTGATGGACGGCAGCCGTCGCAGCGCCCATGCCAATGCCTACTTCACCGGCTTCGGCGCGAGCAAGCGCGTGGTGTTCTACGACACGCTGCTGCGGCAGCTCGACGCGGGCGAGGTCGAGGCGGTCCTCGCGCACGAGTTGGGTCATTTCAAGCACCGCCACATCGTCAAGCGCATGGTGCTGCTGTTCGCGATGAGTCTGGCCGGATTCGCGCTGCTCGGATGGCTGTCGGGCAAGGTCTGGTTCTTCACGGGGCTGGGCGTCCAGCCGAACATGGCGGCGCCGAACGACGCGCTGGCACTGCTGCTTTTCATGCTCGCCGTGCCCGTGTTCGGCTTCTTCGTCGCGCCGCTGTCGGCACGGCTGTCGCGCAAGCACGAGTTCGAGGCCGACGCGTATGCCGTGGCCCAGACCAGCGGCGCCGATCTCTCGACGGCATTGCTCAAGCTCTACCAGGACAATGCGTCGACGCTCACGCCCGATCCGCTGTTCGTCCGTTTCTACTATTCGCATCCACCGGCCTCCGAGCGTCTCGCGCGCATGGCGGCGACCTGAAGGAAGTCCGCCCCATGAAGAGCATGTTCACGCACCGCGACTGGCGCACCGAGAAACGGCGCGCACTGAGCGCTACGGAAATCGTCGGCGGACTGTCGCGCGTCGACGGCTGGCTGCTCAAGGGCGACGGCGCCGACGTCGCGATTGAGAAGACCTTCCGTTTCGCCAATTACTTCGAGACCATCGCTTTCGTGAACGCCCTGGCGTTCGTCGCGCATCGCCAGGACCATCATCCCGACCTCTCGGTGCACTACGACCGCTGCGTGGTCCGTTTCAACACGCACGACGTCGGCGGCATCTCCCAGACGGACCTCGAATGCGCGGCCCAGGCCGATGCCGTGCTGGCGGGACCGCAGCCGGCACCCTCCCCCGCCGCGGCCGCACCGTGAGCGAAAGCCGCCAGCGTGGCTAAGCGGCAAGGCGCGACGGGCGCCGCCGTGCTCAACAACGGATTGGTGGTCGCGAGCCACGGACGCCACTGCCTCGTCGAAACGCCGACCGGCGAACGCCTGATCTGCCACCCGCGCGGCAAGAAGAGCACGGTCGTCGTCGGCGACCGCGTGCGCTGGCAGTCGAGCGAAGACGAAGGCACCGTCGAGCAGGTCGTGCCGCGCCGCAACCTTTTCTATCGACAGGACGAGATCCGGACCAAGTCTTTCGCGGCCAACCTCGACCACGTCCTGATCCTCATTGCCGCCGAGCCGGAATTCTCGGAGCACCAGCTCGCTCGCGCGCTCATCGCCGCCGAAGCCGAGCGCATCGTGCCGATCATCGCGCTGAACAAGAGCGACCTGGTGGCGCCGTTCGAGCGGGCCTGGGCACGGCTCGCGCCCTATCGCCGCATGCATCACGGCGTGCTGCCGCTCTCGCTCGCCGCATCGGGCGATGTGGACCGGATTTCGCTGCTGAAGCTTCTCGCCGGCAAGACCACCCTCGTGCTCGGACCCTCGGGCGCCGGCAAGAGCACGCTGATCAACCTGCTGGTACCCGGCGCCACGGCGCTCACCAACGAGATCTCGTATGCATTGAATTCGGGCAAGCACACGACCACCAGCACGACGTTCTACTGGGTCGACGACGAACGGACGACGGCCCTCATCGATTCACCGGGTTTTCAGGAATTCGGCCTGAACCACATCGAGCCGATGCAGCTGGCCGCGCTCATGCCCGACATCGCCGAGCACGCGCAGAACTGCAAGTTCTACAACTGCACGCACCTCCACGAGCCGGGCTGCGGCGTGATCGCGGCGGTCGACGCCCCGGGCCATCCGGGTGCGATCAACGCGACGCGCTACCGGATCTACGGCGAGCTCTTCGCCGAGCTCGGCCAGGTCCGCTACTGAGGCGTCCTCGGCGCACCGTCATCGCGCATGTTCGCGCATGACCTCGCGCATCGCCGTCTCGTACTCCGCGACGACGGTATGCGGATGGAAACTGCGAAGGTGATCGGGCACGGCATCCAGGAAACGTTGCCGGAGCGGCTTGTCGGCCAGCAGTTCGCGTACCGCATCAGCAAGCGCCCGGGCGTCGTCGGGCTCCACCAGCAGGCCGCAGGGTCCGACGGACTCGGGCAGTCCGCCCTGGCGGCTGGCGATCATCACGCAACCGCTGGCGATCGATTCGATGGGTACGAGCGGCAACGCCTCGGGCGGCTCGGGCCTCGACGGCACGACCACCACCGTGTGCCGACGCATCAGGTCCCCCAGGGCCTGCCCTCGCACGACGCCGAGCCATGTGACTTGGTCGCCGATGCCCAATTCGGTGGCGCGGGCCTCCAGGCGGCGCCGCTCGTCGCCGTCGCCGGCCACCGAAAGCTTCGGCGTGAAGCCCTCGCTCTTGAGGAGCGCCAGCGCATCGATCAGGACGTCGAGGCCCTTCGCCCGCACGACGCGCCCCACGAAGAGCAGCTCGCGGTCCCGCGCCACGGCCGTGGCGCCTGTACCTTGATGGAACGAATCCGCATCGTAGGGATTGCGGATCACGCGCGATCGTGGAAGCGTCACGCTGCGAAGGTATTCCGACACCGCGTAGACGCGGGCGCGGCCCAGGCTCACCAGCTTGAGCCGGTCGCGCCAGGTCCGCTCCCCGCTCGGCCGGCTGATCGGGGTGTGGTTGACGACGATCCAGGGTCGCGAGACGAATCCGGTCGCCAGCGGCCAGGCGAGTCCGATGCTCACGTTGGACTGCACCACGACGTCGGCCCAGCGCAGGGTCGCCAGCAGCGTGGACGTCGTCGGGCCGCGAATCACGCCGCGGTCGGCGTCCGTACCGGCCTCCGCGAGCGCATGCGTGACCACGCGGACTTCGTGGCCCCGCGCGCGCAGGCCGTCGACCAGCAGCTGGCTGACCGTCTCGATACCCCCGACGCCAGGCGCATAGGCATAGGAGAGCAGAGCCACCTTCATGGGACTTTCGTGGCTGGCGGGTTGGGACATAAAGCGAAGTTCGTAACAATGTTGAGAGCGCGACTTTAGCCGCGATCGGGACGCGAACCGTCCGCACTCAGCCCAGCAGCCGGGCCAGGGTCAGCAGCGCCAGCAGCACCATCCACATGACGACGGAGCGCCATACCAGTCCGACAACGCTGCGCAGATGCGTCAGGTCGGGCTCGCGCCCGGGGGTGCTGCCGCTGTCCGTGCGCACGCCGTAGACGGCGGGCATCTCGTCGCCGAGACCCCGGGGCATCGTGTCGCCCGAGGACACGATCACCGGCGCGAGCATTCCACCACCCAGGCGGACGTTGATCGCGCCCGACGTGGCGGCGAGGATCACGCCGTCGTTGCCGTTCGGAAAGCGCCGGGCGTCGTTGCGCCAGCAGTCGATCGCGTCCTCGAAGCTGCCCACCACGGCGAAGCCGATCGCCGTGATGCGCGCGGGCAGCCAGTCGGTCACAGTCCAGGCGCTGCGCGCGGCATGCTGCACCCATCGGCTCGACGGCTGGACCGGGGCGCCGTCCTTGTGCGTCCAGTACCGCGAGACGAACTCGCTCATCCGGTAGAAGACGGCACCCGCCGGTCCCAGCCCGAGAGCGGCGAGAATCGAGAACCACGCCAGCACGCCGAAGACATGACGATGGGCGGCGATCACCGAATGCTCGATGACGTGACGCACGATCTCGCTGCGTGGCAATCCGGCCGCGTCGACGTGGCGCCAGTGCGCGAGGAGCGATCGCGCAAGCGGCTCGTCGCCCTCTTCCAGCGCGTCGCGGATGCCGGTGAAGTGGTGGCTGAACTGCCGGAACCCGAGCGTCGCGTAGAGCACCGCGATGCTCCAGATCACGGCGAACGGCAGGCCGAGCGTGAGAACCAGGAGCCAGTGCACCCCGAGCGCCGCCAACGTCGGCACGGCGACCGCCAGCGACCATGCGACCCAGCCGTGATGCGGCTTTCCGGCGTCGAAATTGCGGCTCGTCCAGCGGGTCCAGGCGAGCACCGCGCCATAGACGGAATTCGGATAGGCGAGCGGCCGGACCTGCTCGATCAGCAGCGCGCACAGGATCGCGAAGAAGCTCATCGTTCGATGATAGCGAACGGTCTCAGGCGGACAGGAAGCGATAGAGGTTGCGCAGCATGCCGGCCGTCGCGCCCCAGACGAAGCGCTCGTGGGGTCCGTCGCGGTACGGCATCGAGAACCATTGGCGCGCTTCGATACCCTCGCCCACCATCGCGTGACGCCGGTGGTTGGACGGGTCCATCAGGTAGGCGAGCGGCACTTCGAACACGTCCGCGACCTCGGTGGGACTCCTGACGAGGCTGAACCCCGGGTTCACCCAGGCGATGACGGGCGTGACGACGAATGAGGTGACCGTGGTATAGGTGGGCAGCCGACCCAGCACCTCGACGAATTCAGCCGAAAGGCCGACCTCCTCCCACGCCTCGCGCAGCGCCGCAGTGTCGACGTTCGCATCTTCCGGGTCCACGCGGCCGCCGGGAAATGCCACCTGGCCACCATGCGTCGACATGTGCGTGGCGCGCTCGGTGAGGAGCACGGTCGGCACGTCGCGCTGCACGATCGGGACCAGGACCGCAGCCCGAGCCAGGGGGCGGTTGCCGATCCGGGGCTCGCGACGCAACTCGGGCGTCCAGGAGGGCGGACGAGCGAAACGTGCGCGCAAGGCGTCGCGCGTCATGCGTTCCGGATCGACGGCAGGCAGGTCGCTGTCGATTCGCACGACCGGCACGTCACGCGGATTGAACGATGCGAACGAGACGGCATTGACGGGCTCGGCTGGCGGCACCGGGGACTGGATCATCGGAGGTCTTGACATCGGGTTTGGGCGGCAACAACGCAAGAAGCCGCCCGTTGGGCGGCTTCTCGATCGACGGGCTGGTGTGCCGCGCCTGCTCTTATTGAGCGGCCTTGGCGGCTGCCGTCTTCTTGGCCGGCAGCTTTTCCTTGATGCGAGCCGAACGACCGCTGCGCTCGCGCAGGTAGTACAGCTTGGCGCGACGGACATCGCCACGGCGCTTGACTTCGATGGCGGCGATCAGCGGGCTGTAGGTCTGGAACGTGCGTTCGACACCTTCGCCACTGGAGATCTTGCGCACGGTGAAACCGCTGTTGAGACCACGATTGCGCTTCGCGATCACGACACCTTCGTAGGCTTGCACGCGCTTGCGGGTGCCTTCGACGACGTTCACGCTGACGATGACGGTATCGCCGGGCATGAAGGAGGGAATGGTCTTGCCGAGACGGGCGATTTCTTCCTGCTCGAGTGTTTCGATGAGATTCATGGAGGTCCTGATTCGATCATGCGCGGGCTACACAAAAGGCGGCGGTTCGGGTACCAGATGAAGGACCTGGACACCGAATCCTGAAGGCCGCGGCCGGGAGAGGATCGGGGAGCCTGCGATTATAGCTTTTTCGCGAGCACTTTCTCGTCCGCAGCGCTGAGGGCGCCTGCAGAGCGTGCGGCGTCGATGAGTTCCGGCCGGTGCAGGTCTGTGATCGACAGGCGCTGGTCGCGTCGCCAGCGCTCGATCTGCGCATGGTGGCCGGACATCAGGGGCGCCGGTACGGGCCGTTCGTTCCAGATTTCGGGGCGCGTGTAGTGGGGGCAGTCGAGCAAGCCGTCGAGCGCGGGATTGAAACTGTCCTGCACGTGGCTGTCGGCATCCCCGAGGACGCCGGGCTGCAATCGCGCCACGGCATCGAGCAGCGCCATCGCTGCGATCTCGCCACCCGACAGCACGAAGTCGCCCAGGCTGACCTGGTGCGTGACGCGCAGATCGATGAAACGCTGGTCGATGCCTTCGTAACGCCCGCAGACCAGCACCGCGCCTTCGCTCGCCGACCATTCGGCAACGGCCGCATGCCGCAGCGCCCGGCCGATCGGGGAGAAAAGGACGACCGGCGATGGCGCTCCTCGCGCGGTCAGCGCCGCATCGAGGCAGGCGTCCAGCGGCTCGGCCATCATCACCATGCCGGGGCCGCCACCGAAGGGGCGATCGTCCACGCGGCGGTAATTGCCGCTCGCGAAGTCGCGCGGGTTCCACAGGACGACCTCGACCTGACCCGATTCGTAGGCGCGCCGTGTCACGCCGCTGGTCAGGAAAGGCGCGAAAAGTTCGGGAAAAAGAGTGAGGACGTCGAATCGCATTCAGTTGCACTCAATGGCGTGCCCGGGGCCAGCATGACGCACGCGACGATGCGCGAGCGCGTCAGTAGTCCGGTTGCCAGTCGACGGTGATGGTGCGACCGGCGATGTCCACCTTGTCGACGAAGGCCGACACGAAAGGGATCATGCGCTCGACGGGCGCCGGCTTCGGATCGCTCGCGCCGGCGATATCCGGACCCTCCTGCGCTTCGAGTACCAACGTGGTTTGCGACCCGCCCGCCAGCAGTTCGCGCACGATGCCGAGCGCAACGCCTTCGCGGTTGACGACGGAAAGTCCGATCAGATCCACCCAGTAATACTCGTCGTCGCCTGCCGTCGGGAAGCTCGATCGCGCGACATAGATGCTCGCACCGCGCAAGGCCTCGGCAGCGGTCCGGTCGGCGACGTCCGGCGATGTGGCGACGATGCAGTCCGAATGTTCCTTGGCCTCGCGGATCGGAAGAAGGAATGCCTGTCCGTTCTTCTGGGCCGTGGAAGCGGCCGGCCTGGCGCCGGCCGGTCCCGAGGAAGGCTGGATAAACCAGCGCTTCGAAGAAAAAAGCGCCTCGGGTCGGGCGCTATGGGGCAGGACCTTGAACCAGCCCTTGATGCCCCAGGCGTCGGCGATCCGCCCTACCTCGATCGCATCCGCCGGCAGGGTGGCGGCTTCGAGCGTAGGCAGCATCGCCGGGCCGGGCTCAGCCTTGGATCAGGCCGCAGCCTTGGGAGCCGCGGCGGCAGCCTGCTTGATCAGGCGGGCCACGGTCGGCGACGCCTGCGCCCCGACGCTTTCCCAGTAGGTCAGACGATCCTGGGCGATGCGGATGCTCTCTTCATTCGACTTCGCGATGGGGTTGTAGAAGCCCAGGCGCTCGATGAAGCGTCCGTCGCGACGCACGCGCTTGTCCGAGACGACGATGTTGAAGAACGGACGGCCCTTGGAGCCGCCGCGGGAGAGTCGAATGACGACCATGATTTATCCTTCG
>JAKONL010000177.1 GCA_022701965.1 Burkholderiaceae bacterium
ACCGACCAGGACCTTCCATGGCCTCGAAAAAAGTATTCATCAAGACCTTCGGCTGCCAGATGAACGAGTACGACTCGGACAAGATGGCCGACGTGCTCCATGCCGCGCAGGGCTACGAGCCGACGCAGGACGTCGAGGAGGCCGACCTGATCCTGTTCAACACCTGCTCGGTGCGCGAGAAGGCGCAGGAGAAGGTCTTCAGCGACCTCGGCCGCGTCAGGCACCTGAAGGCGCGCGGCGTGAAGATCGGCGTCGGCGGCTGCGTGGCGAGCCAGGAAGGCGCGGCCATCATCGCCCGAGCGCCCTACGTCGACATCGTCTTCGGTCCGCAGACGCTGCACCGCCTGCCCGAGATGCTGGCCCAGCGCGACCTCCAGGCGCGGCCGCAGGTCGACATCAGCTTCCCGGAGATCGAGAAGTTCGACCACCTGCCGCCCGCGCGCGTGGACGGGGTGACGGCCTTCGTGTCGATCATGGAGGGGTGTTCGAAGTACTGCAGCTACTGCGTCGTGCCGTACACGCGCGGGGAGGAGGTCAACCGGCCGCTGGACGACGTGCTGGTCGAGATCGCCGGGCTGGCCGACCAGGGCGTGCGCGAGATCACGCTGCTCGGCCAGAACGTGAACGCCTACCGCGGGCAGATGGGCGGCACCAGCGAGATCGCCGACTTCGCGCTGCTGATCGAGTACGTCGCCGAGATCCCCGGCATCGAGCGCATCCGCTACACCACGAGCCACCCGAACGAGTTCACGCCGCGGCTGATCGAGGCCTACGCCAGGGTGCCGCAGCTGGTGAGCCACCTGCACCTGCCGGTGCAGCACGGCAGCGACCGCATCCTGATGGCGATGAAGCGCGGCTACACCGCGATGGAATACAAGAGCACCGTGCGCAAGCTGCGCGCGATCCGGCCGCAGCTCGCGCTCAGCAGCGACTTCATCGTCGGCTTCCCCGGCGAGACCGACGACGACTTCGCGAAGATGATGAAGCTGATCGCCGACATGGAGTTCGACGCGAGCTTCAGCTTCATCTTCAGCCCACGCCCCGGCACGCCCGCGGCCGCGCTGCACGACGACACGCCGCACGAGGTCAAGCTCGCACGCCTGCACGAGCTCCAGGCGGCCATCGACCGCAACGTCAAGCGCTTCGGCGAGCGGCTGGTCGGCAGCACGCAGCGCGTGCTGGTCGAGGGCGCGTCGCGCAAGGACGCTTCCGAGCTGATGGGCCGCACCGACTGCAACCGCGTCGTCAACTTCGCGGGCGACGTGCGCCTGGTCGGCCAGATGGTCGATCTGCGCATCGTGCGTTCGCTCGCCTACACGCTGCGCGGCGAGGTGCCCACGCGCGAGACGACGGAAGCTGCGGCGGCCGCGCTCGCCGCCTGATGCAGAAGCTCAAGGCCGTTCGCGGCTCCTTCCAGCAACTGCTCCTCTTCGCCTTCCTGCTGATCACGGCGCTGCTGGTCGGCGTGGCGCTGCGCTCGGTGTTCCAGTACGACGCCCTGCTCGCGCAGAGCCGCGACGCCGCCTCGCGCGCATTGGCGCTCTCGGGCGCGGCCCAATCGCTGGCCGAGCGCAGCGCCGCGATGGAGCGCGCGGGACGCCAGTCGCTGGTGCTCAACGATGCCGTGCTGCGGCGCCGTTTCGCCGACGCATCGCGCGACGCCCAGAACGTGCTGGGCCGGCTGGTCGACAACGGCGTCCCGCCGGCGGCCGCCGCCGCCTGGCGCACCCAGTCCGGCGCGATCGAGGCGCTGATCGCCGGCCCGGCCGAAACCGCCCTGTCGCGCGAGAGCGCGATGGCGATGCAGTTCCGCGATCTCGACGGCCTCAACACCGACATCGCCCAGCAGGCGCAGACGCAGATCGAGGCGCAGAACAAGGCGCTGGTCGACCGCATCGAGGACGCCCGCACGCGCCTGATGCGCCAGGTGCTCGCGGCCAGCGCATTGGCGGTGGCACTGGCGCTCGCGTTCGGCGTGTGGCTCGCGCGGCCGTTCAAGCGGCTGCAGCGCGTCATCGTCGGCCTGGGCGAGAACCGGCTCGACGAACCGATCGACATCCGCGGCCCGGCCGACGTTCGGCGCGTGTCGCAGCAGCTCGAATGGCTGCGGCTGCGCCTGACCGAGCTCGACGCCGACAAGGCGCGCTTCCTGCGCCACGTGTCGCACGAGCTCAAGACGCCGCTGGCCGCGCTGCGCGAGGGCATCTCGCTATTGGAAGACGGCGTGACCGGCGCGCTCAATCCGGCGCAGCGCGAAGTCGCGCAGATCCTCCAGCAGAACGCGATCTCGCTGCAAGGCCAGATCGAGGCGCTGCTGCGTTTCAATGCCGCGGCCTTCGAGGCACGCGCGCTGCACCGCCAGCGCACCCCGCTGCTGCCGCTGATCGAGGAGCAGGTCGAGGCGCAGCGGCTGCAGTGGCAGGGCTCGGGTGTGCAGGTGCTGGTGGAGGGCGAGCCGCTGACGCTGGCGGTCGATCCGACCAAGCTCGGCACCGCCGTGGCCAACCTGCTGTCGAACGCGATCCGCTTCTCGGAGCGCGGCGGCACGATCCGCTTCGAGGTGTCCTCGACGCCGGAGACGGCACGCATCGACATCGCCGACGCCGGTCCCGGCATCGCCGAGCGCGACCGCGACCGTGTCTTCGAGCCCTTCTTCCGCGGCGAGCGCCAGCCGGAGCACGCGCTCAAGGGCACCGGCATCGGACTTTCGATCGTGCAGGAGTACATTGCAGCGCACGGCGGCCGCGTCACGCTGCTGTCCGACGGTCCGGGCGCGCGTTTCCGCATCGAACTGCCCCGGACGGCGTAAGCCGCCAGACCCATCCATCCCGCGTCCCCTGCCTTTTCGAACCATGTCTTCTCCGTTCGTCCGCCCATCCTCCCGTGCCGCGACCGCCCTGGCGCTCGCCGCGTCGATGCTCCTGACGGCGTGCACGGCGCCGCGGACGGCGCAGCAGCAGACGCCGCCGGAGGACAAGGCGGAGGTGCAGGTGCAGAAGCGCGCGCAGGCCAAGGCCGAGGCACTGGTCGCCAGGCAGGTCGAGGCCCAGGCGCAGGCCCTGCCGCCGATGCGCGTACTGCCGGTCGAGGCCGATCCGGTGGCGCCCGCCACGCAGGCCGCGCTGGCCTACGTCCCGTACGGCGTGAGCCCGATGGCCGCGATGCTTCTCTATGCCGACAAGCTGCGTCCGCTCGGCACGGGCGAACTCGCCGCCGAGCTGTCGCGCCTGGGCGATCCCGCGGACTCGCCGACCACGCAGATGCAGGTGGCGCTGGTGCTCGCGCAGACGCGCACCTCGGCGGACCTGGCGCGCGCGCTCGGGCTGATGCAGCGCGTCGCGGCCAATGCATCGGCCGAAGCGCAATCGCTGCAGCCGCTCGCCCGCGTGCTGGCGGTGCGGTATGCGGAGCAGCGCCGCGTCGAGGACGATCGCGACCGGCAGGTCACGCAGGTGCGCGACGCCCAGCGCCGCATCGACCAGCTCAACGAGCGCATCGAGGCGCTGCGCGCGATCGAGCGCAGCTTCGCGCGACCCAGCACGCCGGCCGCCCAGACCAACGGCGGACGTACCGGCAACGGAACCTCGCCGGCACCGTGAGATCAGCCTGAACATGACAGACGCCGCCGCAGCTTCCCCCCCGGTCAAGACAACGGGCGCCCGCCTGCTGGTGGTCGACGACGATCCGGACATGCTGCGGCTGCTGTCGATGCGGCTCAACTCGGCCGGCTACAGGGTCACCGCGGTGACGTCGGCCGAATCGGCGCTCAACCAGCTCGAGATCGAGCATCCGCAGCTGGTGCTGAGCGACGTGCGCCTGCCGGGCCGCGACGGCTTGGCGCTGTTCGACGAGATCCGCAAGAACCATCCGACGCTGCCGGTGATCCTGCTGACCGCCCACGGCACCATCCCCGATGCGGTCGAGGCGACGGCGCGGGGCGTCTTCACCTACCTCACCAAGCCCTACGACGCGCGCGAACTGCTGGAGAAGATCGGTCAGGCGCTCGCGCTCGGCGCGCCGGCCCCGGTGGCAGGCGGCACCGGCGGCGACGACAGCTGGCGCTCGGAGATCGTCAGCCGCAGCAACCGCATGGCCGAACTGCTGGCCGAGGCGCAGATGGTCGCCCGGTCGGATGCCAGCGTGCTGCTGCGCGGCGACAGCGGCGCCGGCAAGGAACTGCTCGCGCGCGCGATCCACAAGGCCAGCTCGCGGGCGGGCAGGCCGTTCGTGGCGGTCAACTGCGGCGCCATTCCGGAGGCGTTGCTCGAATCCGAACTCTTCGGCCACATGAAGGGCGCCTTCACCGACGCGGTGGCCAACCACAAGGGCCTGTTCCAGCAGGCCGACGGCGGCACGCTGCTGCTCGACGAGATCGGCGACATGCCGCCGGCCCTGCAGGTCAAGCTGCTGCGGGTGCTGCAGGAGCGCGCCGTGCGGCCTCTGGGCGCGGCGCAGTCGATCGCGGTGGACGTGCGCATCGTCTCGGCCACGCACCGCGACCTCGACGCGGCGATGGAAGCCGGCCAGTTCCGCGAGGATCTCTACTACCGGCTCAACGTCGTCACGCTCACGCTGCCGCCGCTGTCGGCACGGCGGGAAGACATCCCGCTGCTGGCGAACCACTTTCTCCAGCGCCTGTCGACCAAGTACGGCAAGCGGCTGTCGGGCTTCGCGCCTGAAGCGCTCAAGGCGCTCACGACCGCCTCGTGGCCCGGCAACGTACGGCAGCTCTTCAACGTGGTCGAGCAGGTCTGCGCGCTGTCGAGTTCGCCGCTGATTCCGCTGGCGCTGGTGCAGCGTGCGCTGCGCGTTCCGAGCGTCGAGGTCCAGACCTATGCCGACGCCAAGCAGCGTTTCGAGCGCGACTACCTGGTCGGTCTGCTCAAGCTGACCGACGGCAACGTCGCCGATGCGGCCCGGCTCGCCGACCGCAACCGGACCGAGTTCTACCGCCTGCTGCAAAAGCACGAACTCACGCCCGGACACTTCAAGGCCGAGGCGCCGTCGCCGAACGTCTGAGCCTGTCGCTCTTCAGCGACGCTGCCAAGTCGTTGATTTTGTTGGGTATTTTTTCCCGACCTCATGCAGCTGTCGGGTTGCGGCGACAAATTCGTGGCTTTTGCCAAGCTTTGGCTGCCCCGATACCATCCGCAACCGAAAAAATTGAC